>MNVK01000135.1 GCA_001871685.1 Nitrospirae bacterium CG1_02_44_142 | reverse complement strand
ATAAACAGCAGCGCCGGGTCTTCAAGGTATTGAATAACTTTAGACAGAAATTTTGCTGAATCTACGCCGTCCGTCACCCTATGGTCAAAGGTAAGCGACAACGGAAGGATTTTTCTGATAACAATCTTCCCGTCTTTGACCCACGGCTTGTCGGAAATCTTTCCTGTGCCGAGTATCGCAACATCGGGATAATTGATTATCGGAGTTGCAAACCATCCTCCGAAATGACCGTAATTTGTAATCGTAAAAGTGCTCCCCTTTATCTCTTCAAGCCTTATCTTTCTCTCTCTCGCTTTTACGCTTAAGCCCTGTATCTCTGAAGCGAGTTCAAGAATGGTCTTTTTGCCGGCATTCTTTATCACAGGGACCATCAAGCCGTCAGGTGTGTCAACAGCAACCCCGATGTTGTAGTAGTTTTTAATAATTATTTCTTCTCTTCCCTCATCCACAGAGGCATTTAGCAGTGGATGCTCTGTCAGGGCATGATGAACAGCCTTAATGAAGAACGGCAAGAAAGTTAAATGCACCCCCTTTTCAATCAGCGCCTTTTTCTCTCTTTCCTTCAAGCTCCACAGTTCTGTAATATCCGCCTCGTCCATCCCTGTTACAAAGGCAGTTGTCTTTTGCGACATAATGAGGTTCTTTGCTATTGTCCTTCTCAATCCTTTTATCGCCAGTCTCTCTATCGCGCCGTACTGGTCTTCTGTCTTCTTGCCTTTTTCAGACGCCTCTGTGACGTCATCTTTCGTAATGCTTCCGCCCGGACCGGAGCCTTTTATTGATTCAAGTTTAACGCCGAGCTCTTTTGCCAGCGCCCTTACTGCCGGAGCTGCAAGGACTTCTTCCTCTTCTTCCGGCAATACGCCGACAACAGAAACAGATTTCGGCCTCTCTTCTTCTTTTGGCTTTTCTTCAACTGCCTCGCCGACATCCGCAATGGTCATTAATACCTCGCCGACTTTTGCAATATCGGCAATTTCTTTATGTATCTTGGTCACTCTTCCTTTTTTCGGGGAAGGGACTTCCACCACTGCCTTGTCCGTCTCTATCTCAAGCACGGTCTGATGCTCTTCAACAGCATCGCCTTCCTTAACAAGCCATCTCCGTATCTCGCCCTCGGTTATTCCTTCGCCTAAATCAGGCAAAACAAAATCATAAGGCATGGCTATTCTCCTTTGTTTTACTAAATTAAATTCACAAACTCCTCTACAGTCAATCCAGCTTGTCTGATAATTGCCCTTACAGTGCCTTTTGCGATTTCTTTATGATTGGGAACAGTCAGCCTGCGATGCGGTGGATTTTCCATTCTTAAAATAATATGGCTACCTGTCTGATGGTCTATGGAATAACCGATTTTTTGAAGTGCATTACATACATCTTTCCCTGAAACAACCGGGAGTTTTCCCATTATGCAACCTCAAGGATTTCTTCTTCAATCGGCGGGGGAATCGGCTCATCGTGTTTTTTCAAACTTTTTATGTATCCCTTTATAGCATCCTGAACATTGGCGATAGCTTCTTCTCTCGTTTTCCCTTGAGATATGCACCCTGGCAGCGATGGACATTCTGCAACAAAAAAACTATCTTCATCCTGCTCAATCAAAACCCTATATTTCATTGTCTCCTCCTTTCTATAGAATTATATCAATACTCAACTGTTTCCTCAATCTCTCATTTATCTCACAAAAATCAGATTCAGCAGTTAAAAAAGAAGTATCGTGCTGATATTTAAAATCCTGCCGCTGCTATGCGGGCAACACTGATGACCTTTGAGGGCAGCACTCCTATAATCAGGACTGCAATTACTGTTATTGCAAGCGCAAGGGCTATCCCCGGAGAGGCGGAAAGCTGAACTTCAGCTTTAGGTTCTTTCATGTACATATACATTACAATCCTCAGATAAAAATACGCTGATATTGCGCTGAATATAACCGCTGTCACGGCAAGCCACACATATCCGGCGCTTACTGCGCTCATAAAAAGATAAAACTTACCCATAAACCCTGCTGTGGGCGGAATCCCTGTGAGAGAAAACATAAATACAAGCATCAGCGCAGCAGCCAGCGGGTGCGTCTTTGCGAGCCCCTCATAATCAGAGATATTATCTCCCTTGAACCCCTCCGACCTGAGCATAATCACAACTGCAAATGCGCCTATGTTCATAAATGCATAAATAAGCATATAATTCAGAACACTTGCCATGCCCTCAGACGTCCCTGCAATTATTCCAAGAAGCATATATCCTGCATGCGCTATTGAAGAATACGCAAGCATTCTTTTTATGTTTGTCTGTGAAATTGCAACTATGTTTCCAACAGCCATGGTGAGCGCCGCTATCGGAATAAGAATGCCTGTCCATTCAATTCTTGCCGCGCCGAACGCTGTCAGGAAAACCCTTCCAAGCACTGCAAAACCTGCCGCCTTGGGCCCTACTGACATAAATGCAGTAACGGAAGTAGGCGCGCCCTCATAAACATCAGGCGCCCACATGTGGAAAGGAACAGCAGCTATCTTGAATGAGAACGCCGCTGCAAACATGACGATGCTTAAAAGCAATGGTGAATGGGTGAATGGGTGAATAGGTGAAGATGTTGATATTTTCGATTCACCGATTAACCGATTCACCTCTTCACCGATTTTGTATATATCTGTTGTGCCTGTAAGCCCGTATATCATTGATATGCCGTAAAGCAGGAATGCAGAGGCGAATGAGCCGAGGAGAAAATACTTTATTGCAGCCTCGTTAGACTTTATGTCATGCCTCAGGAACCCGGCAAGCACATAAGCGCTCAACGCCATAAGCTCAAGACCGAGATAGAGGACTATTAAATCACCTGCCGACGCCATAAGCATCATGCCGAGAGTGGAGAACAGTATAAGGCTGTAATATTCTCCGAAATTCACTTTTTCAATTGCAATGTATTTCACCGATATCAGGACCGTGAGAATGACATTCAGCATAAAGATAAGTTTAAAGAACAGGCTGTAGTTATCCGCTATAAACATTCCTTTAAATGTAATTCCCGCAGAGCCGGCAAGCAAATATGTAACTATTGCAGCGCTCGCTATGCTCAGGAATGCAATTGTCTCTTTTCTTTTAATTACAAGGTCTGCCAGCAGGATGAGGAGGGCCAGGCACGTCATCACGATTTCAGGCATCACAGGCCCAAGGTCAGGCATTACAAACGGCATCAAAATCCTCCTTCACAATTTGTCATTCCGACGCCGATTCTTCGGCAGAGGAATCTCGTTTTTTGAGATTGCTGCGCCCCGACTTGTCGGGACTCGCAATGACAACTCATTTAATAATCTCCAGAATATTTTTTGCAATGCTCGCTTCATGCGCGCCTCCCGAATTTACCCTCTCAAGCAGATGTTTTACAGACTCATGCATGAAACCGAGAAATACATTCGGATAAACTCCAATCCAGAATATAAGTATAATCATCGGCAGGAGTGTGATTATTTCCCTTAAATTAATATCCGCAAGCCCCGCAACCTTTGGTTTTGTCTCCATGAAAAATACCCTTTGATAAAGCCAGAGCATATAACCAGCGCCTATGATTACACCTGTCGCCGCAAGCACGCCTGCCCACTGATTCGCTCTGAACCCTCCGAGAATAATCAGGAACTCTCCGATAAATCCGTTTGTCGCAGGAAGGCCTATCGAGGCAAGCGTAAACACCATAAACATGGCTGCATACACAGGCATTACAGAAGCGACTCCTCCGTAATCAGAAATCTGTCTTGTATGAGTTCTGTCATAAATCATTCCAACGCTTAAAAATAACGCTCCTGTAACTATGCCGTGATTTATCATCTGAAGGATGCCGCCCTCCATGCCCTGCAAATTCAGGGCAAAGATTCCAAGAGTCACAAAACCCATGTGGCTCACAGAGCTGTATGCAATTAATCTCTTTAAATCCGTTTGCGCAAGACATATCACTGCTCCGTAGATTATCGCTATAACAGAAAGCGCAAGCATCACAGGCGTCATGGCCCTTGACGCCTCAGGGAATAAAGGCAGTGAGAATCTGATAAAACCGTAAGCGCCCATCTTGATAAGCACAGCGGCCAGGATAACGCTGCCTGCTGTAGGAGCCTCTGTATGCGCATCAGGGAGCCAGGTATGCAGCGGGAACATAGGAACCTTAACTGCAAAGGCCGCAAAGAAGGCCCAAAAGAGCCAGAGCTGTAATGGATACGGATATGTTTTTGCCGTGAGTTCAAGAATGTCAAGGGTCCTGCCGGACTGATAATAAAGTACGATTATTCCGACAAGCATCAGCACGCTTCCAGCAAGCGTATAGAGAAAAAATTTCACTGCTGCATAAATCCTGTTTGACCCGCCCCACACGCCTATCAAGAGATACATCGGAATAAGCATTGCCTCCCAGAAGAGATAGAAGAGCATAAAATCCAGAGCGCAGAAAACGCCGAGCATTGCGCCTTCCATTATCAGGATGGAGATATAAAATTCCTTTACCTTTGCTTTTATGGAATTCCATGAGATAAGAACGCAGAGTATTGTAATAAGGGTTGAGAGAAGGACAAACAGAATGCTGATGCCGTCAATACCGAGACTGTAATTAATATTCAACGAAGGAATCCATGAATGTTTTTCTGTAAACTGCATAAGATGCGTGGACTTATTGAACTCCGTGAACAATGGGATTGAAATAATAAACGCCGCGGTGCTCACAATAAGGCTAATCCATTTTATAAGGCTCTCATTAGACCTGCTTATAAGGAGCAAAAGCGCTGCGCCTGCAACCGGCAGGAATATCAATGCGCTCAATATCGGAAAATTTAAATCATTCATAACCCGCTCCGTCTCTGATTGTCATTCCGAGCACAGCGAAGGAATCTCGTTTTTGAGATTGCCACGTCATCCCGTCCCGACATCTGTCGGAACCGGGACTCCTCGCAATGACCTCTTCCAAATTTTTTCATTATCTCCATAACATGTAAGCAACTATTATCAATAAGCCCAGCGCCATTATCGCTGCATAGCGCTGCACCAAACCTGTCTGGACTTTTCTTAGAATCCTGCTGAACTCTCCGAGCCCTTTTGGAACGCCATTAACAACAGCCTCAATAATCCTGGCGTCAGTAATGCCGATGAGTATATTCTTGGCTGTCCAGATTGCCGGCCTCACGATTATAAAACTGTAAAGTTCATCCACATAGTATTTATTCCAGAGCGTTTTATATACAGTATTGAATTTCTGAGCAAGCCTGACAGGAATATCAGTCTTTACAAGATAGAATAATGCTGCAAGCCCTATCCCTGAAAAACCTGCGATTGTTGATATCGCCATCACCATCCATTCCTCTGTATGTGTAGCGTTTGCTTCAGAATGCCCGAGCACAGGTTTTAAAAATTCCATGAAATGCGCGCCTCCTCCAAGCAGATGAGGAATCCCAACCCATCCTGATGCAACAGCGCCGATGCAGAGAAGAATAAGCGGTACGGTCATAGTTTTCGGTGATTCGTGGAGATGGTGCTCCTGCTCATGCGTTCCTCGGAATTTGCCGTGGAATGTGAGGAATATAAGCCTGAATGAATAGAAAGCCGTAAGGAATGCAACCAGAGCGCCGATAACCCACACAAATTTTCCTACGGGACTCTGCCCTGAATACGCCAGCCAGAGTATCTCATCCTTGCTGAAGAATCCTGCAAAGCCGGGCATGCCTGCAATGCTCAAGGATGCAAAGAGCATGGTCCAGTATGTAATTGGCATGTATTTCTTAAGGCCGCCCATCTTCTGAATGTCCAACTCTCCTGACATTGCATGCATTACGCTTCCTGCGCAGAGGAAGAGGAGGGCTTTAAAGAATGAATGTGTGTAAAGATGGAATACCCCTGCGCCGTAAGCGCCTACGCCTGCCGCAAGAAACATATACCCGAGCTGGCTGATGGTTGAATACGCAATAATCCTTTTTATATCTTTCTGGACCAGGGCGATGGTAGCGGCAAATAGCGCTGTTATAGCCCCTGTTAATGCAACTACTGTCAGAGCTGTTTCAGAAAGGCTGAATATCGGACTGCACCTGGCCACGAGAAAGACGCCTGCGGTAACCATTGTTGCCGCGTGTATAAGCGCGCTGACAGGCGTGGGTCCCTCCATTGCATCCGGAAGCCAGACATGAAGCGGCATCTGCGCTGACTTTCCTATGGAGCCGCAGAAGAGAAGAAGCGCAATTAATGTCATAAGATGCACGTCATATCCAAGAAAATTAACCGTTTGCGCCGCAAAGTTCTTTGCCTGTGAAAAGACAGGCGCATAATAGGCGGTTCCGAATGTGAGGAATATCATTATTATCCCAAGTCCGAAGCCGAAATCTCCAAACCTGTTCACTATAAAAGCCTTCTTGCCGGCGTCAGAGGCTGATTTCTTGTCAAAATAATATCCTATGAGGAAATACGAACATAAGCCGACGCCCTCCCACCCAAAATACAACTGAAGAAAGTTGTTAGCCATAACAAGCATGAGCATACAGAAAGTAAAAAGGCTGAGATATGCAAAAAAGCGGTAGTAGCCCTTGTCTCCGCGCATGTAACCAATAGAATATATATGTATGAGGGCGCTGCAGGTTGTTACAACAATCAGCATGACTACGGTAAGCTGGTCAATAAGAAAACCCACCGATGCCTTGAACTCGCCGGAAACAATCCATGAGTAGAGGTCTTCATTTATAATCTTGCCTGACAGGACGTCAAGCAGTGTTATTACAGTCACAATCCAAGAACCGGCAACTGCAAGGATTGACACCCAGTGGCTGTTCTCCTTCAGATACTTCCTGCCGAACAGGATATTAATCAAGAAAGCAGCAAGCGGCAGAAATGGTATTAAAAGATAGTTGTTCATGGCTTGCTCCGCAAGAATTGAAAATTCAAAATTGAAAATTCAAAATTCTTGAATATCGAATATTGAATATTGAATCTTCTTTTCATCCCTTCATCTCATCCATCTCATCAACATGAACAGTGTCCTTGTTCCTAAAAAGAGCAATGATTATCGCAAACCCTATCGCGGCCTCTGCCGCCGCAACAGTGATTATAAAAATCACAAGAATCTGCCCTCTCATATCCTGCAGGTAATGGCTGAAGGCTACAAGGCTGATATTCACTGCATTCAGCATAAGCTCTACTGACATGAATATTATTATGATATTCCTCCTTGTAAGGAACCCGAAGACTCCTATCATAAAGACCGCTGCGCTCAGTATCAAATACCAGTTTAAAGGAACCATAGCTTGCTCCGCAAGAATTCAAAATTCTCGAATATTGAATATTGAATATTGAATCTTCTTTTCATTAGTTCCCCTTCTTTCTCTTTGCAAGGACTATTGCGCCTATAATCGCAACAAGCAGCACCAGGGAAGCTATTTCAAAAGGGAAAAGGTAATCAGTGTATAACAGAGTTCCAAGCGCCTTTGTATGAGTCTCCTGTTTTATAAATTCAATGGAATATTTTCCGGCAGGCCCCGGCACAAAAGACTTTACCACACTCAAAATAATCACAAGCAATGCCGCAGCTATAAAAAGCCCGGCGGGCCATGAGCCTATAAATTTTTTCACTTTAAGTTCTTCCCTTAAATTCAGGAGAAGCACAACAAAAAGAAAAAGCACAAGTATCGCTCCTGCATAGACTATAACCTGTATCGCTGCAATAAATTCAGCGTTCAGGAAAAGATAAAGCCCTGCGATATGGAAGAAAAGCAAAAGCATCCACATAATACTATGCACCGGGTTGCTCCTCGTAACAACGAGCAAAGAAAAAATTACTATCGCAGAAGCGTAATATCCAAAAAATAATTCAGGCAGCATGCTTGCTCCGCAAGAATTCAAAATTTAAAGTTGAAAATTCAAAATAAATGAATTCCGCAATCTTGAATCTTAAATCTTGAATCTTAAATTTATTTTTCACCCTTAACCCCCTTGAATACTGCCTGTCCCTCATAACCTGTGAAGTCCTCTGTCTTAGGCCTCCAGAAATCTCTGAAATATCTCCTCCCTTTTTCCCCTGTAAAATATTTATCCCAGTTGGAGAGAAGTTTTTCTTTTGTCATGTAAAACGGCTCTCTTGAATAATCAGAATATTCGTAATGCTCGCTCAATGTGATTGCTCCGAAAGGGCAGGCCTCAACACAGAACCCGCAGTAAATGCACCTGAGAACCTCTATCTCATACCTGTCCACAACCTTTGTATGGTCTTCGCCCTCCGATGTGTAGATGTATATGCACTTTGAAGGGCAGTAAGCTCCGCAGAGACCGCAGCCGACGCACTTCATCCTGCCATTTTCATCTTTGGCAAGGGCATGAAGCCCCCTGAAGCCGGGCTTCACAGGCCTTTTAACCTTGGGATAGCGCCGCGTTACAGCAGGCGTGAACATGCTTCTGAGGGTCAACGCAAGGCCCTTCAAAATCTCTACAAAGAATATCGCCTTTATAATTTCTTTAACTGTCATAGAACTCCCATAATCCTCAGCGTTCCTGTTAACACTATATTGAACAGGGCTAACGGTATTAATACTTTCCATCCTATAGCCATAAGCTGGTCATACCTGTATCTTGGCAGTGTCGCCCTGACCCAGTAATAAAAGAACATGAAGGAATAAACTTTTATAAGAAACCACACAATGCCCGGCACATTCAGCAAAAATGGCGCTGCATCTGTAATAAACTTGGGGATTGTCCATCCTCCTAAAAAGCACAAGGCCGCTATGGAAGACATTATCAGCATCGCCGTGTATTCGCCGAGAAAAAACAGCGCGAACCTGAATCCGCTGTATTCTGTAAAATATCCTGCAACAAGCTCGCTTTCAGCCTCCGGCAGGTCAAAGGGCAGCCTGTTTGTCTCGGCAAACGCAGCCGTAATAAATACAAAAAAACCTAAGAACTGAGGAATGGCAAACATCCCTGTGGGATATTGATGCTGCGCCCTGACAATCTCAGAGAGGTTCAGAGAACCTGCCATCATCATAACACCCACAAGGCTCAGGCCCATCGCAATCTCATAGCTTATAACCTGCGACGCCGACCTCAGTCCGCCGAGGAATGAATACTTTGAGTTTGACGCCCACCCTGCTAATATAATTCCATAAGCCCCGAGAGAAGACATTGCAAAAAGAAAAAGCAGGCCTATATTTATATCAGCTATCACAAAACGGTCAAAAAACGGAAGCACAGATAATGACGTGAGAGCTGAAACCATGAATATGACAGGAGCAAGATAGAACAACGGCTTGTCTGCATTCGCAGGTATAATGTCTTCCTTGAAAAAGAGTTTCACTCCGTCAGCAATCGGCTGTAAAAACCCATGCCAACCTACTTCAATGGGGCCAAGCCTTACCTGCATGTGGCCTATTACTTTGCGCTCCCAGTAAGTTGCATAAGCTACATGAAGAAGAGCTATGCCAAGGACCACGGCAATCTTCAAAAATATTATCCCTATCTTCATCAGGAGGGTAAGGTTGTCTGTTGCGGTTATTGCCTCAAAAATCCCGCTCATGCCTTCACCTTCTCTATAACAACCTCATTATTGTCTATGCAGGGAGCGCCTGTCACAGGGTCTATAGAATATCCCATTAAACTGAAAGCGCCTTTGTCTTCAAAGTTATTTGTAAGCATTATATATGAACTGTCAATCTCTTTATCAATGACTGCGGGAAGCTGCAAAGAGCCTGTTTTCGTTGATACCCTTACAATATCGTCATTCTCTATGGATAGCGATTTTGCAGTATCAAGACTGATTCTTACTACCGCCTCAGGATATATCTTCATCAAAGCAGGGGCTTTTCTGCTGAGCGTCCCTGAATGGAATAGCGGCCTTTCAAGACGCAGGTACAATTTGCTGTCAGCGCTGATTTTGGAGCCCTTGTGTATCTTAATCTTTCCGGGAATCCTGCCTTCCTGTACGCTTTTATATGGATATAATGCCTCTCCTCTTTCTACCTCCTTATATGCCATCCCCTTATAGAGCGGAGACGCCAGGCACATCTCATTGAATATTTCTTCTGCATTCAGATAACTAAACTTCACTCCCATATTCCTGGAGATTTCAGTGATAATCCTCCAGTCCTCCATGCCGTCTCTGTCAACCGCCTTTTTTACTCTCTGGATTCTTCTTTCCATATTCGTGAAGGTCCCGTCCTTCTCAGCCCAGCTAAGCGCAGGCAGCACAACATCAGCAAGCCTGCCTGTTTCCGTGAGGAATATATCCTGAACAACAAGGAACTCAATATTTTTAAGCGCTGCTTCCACAGCCTTAGAATCAGGAAGATTAAAAACAGGGTTTTCGCCCATTACATACATTGCTTTCAGAGAGTCGTTTCTCGCAGAATCTATCATCTCAAAGATGGTAAGCCCTTTCTTTTCAGGAATTGCCGTCTTCCACGCCTCCTCAATTTTCTTTCTTGACTCCTGATGTGAAACAGGCAGGTATCCGGGCAGCATATCCGGGGTGCATCCCATGTCAAGAAGGCCCTGTTCATTGGCACGTTCGGAAAGCAGATAAATCTTTGCATTGATAAGATGCTTTATTGCTGACAGGAGCATCAGCTTATAGCTTCCGCCGCTGCTCTGCACTGTTTCTTTCCCTATAACAACAGCAGGCGACAAAGAAGCTGAAAGCATATCTATAAACTCGCTGAAATCCTTTGCCGAGACATTGCATGTATCTTCAATGTCCTTAACCGAAGTATTTATGTCATCTATCATTACCTCAAGCGAAGCGACTGACTCTGAGGATTTTTTGCCTGCCTTCAGAGCAGTTACGATTCCTTCAAACAGAACTGCATCAGTATAAGGCTTTGGATTCAGCGCCTTAGGGTTGAAAAACTTGAGCCCTTTAACATTGCCGATAGTGAGCGCTTTCCCGCCTTTTCTTGAGGATGCCCTTATCTGAAGCCCGAGTATAGGGTTTACTGCTGTCGGGTCTCCTCCAACCACCAGAATCAGGTCTGACTTTGAAAGAGACGGTATCAGATTCGCTGTTGCGCCCTGACCGAAAATATTTTCTATGAAACTCTGTGCGCCTGCAAAGCCTGTCCTCGCAGAGCTGTCAATATTATTTGTTCCGAGAGCAACCCTCATAAATTTCTGGAATATATAATTGTCCTCATTGGTGCATCTCGGCGATGCAATCCCCGCGATAGATGAACTGCCGTTCTTTTCCTTTATCTCTTTAAGTTTGCCTGCAACAAGACTTATTGCCTCTTCCCATGTAGCCTCTCGGAAGATTTCGGATTTCGGATTGCGGAATTCGGAATCCGAAATATTTTTTGGCGCTATTCTTATAAGAGGTGTTGTCAGCCTTTCTTTGCTGCTGACAAATTCATATCCGAATCTTCCGCGTGCGCATAAAAGCCCGTTATTCACAGGAGCCCCGATTTTAGATATTACTCTCTTTATTCCGTCGTTCCTTACCTGCAGGACAAGAGTGCATCCCACGCCGCAGTAGGGACATATCGTCTCTGTCTTGCCTGTCATCTGCCACGGCCTGTAGCTGTGCCTGTGAAGCCTTGACATAATTGCTCCGACAGGGCATACAGAGATGCAGTTCCCGCAGTATTCGCAGTCATATTTGCCGCCCGAGAAAGGCTCTATGCGAGAATGTCCTCCCCTGTTTATAACGTCAATCGCCGAGGCGCCCTGAACTCCCTCGCACATCCTGACGCATCTGGTGCACATAATACACCTTTCCATATTGCGGACAATAAGAGGGTCGGCAAAATTCTCCGCAGCTTTCCTTTTTACCTCTTTGAATCTCCCTGATGCAGCGCCGTATTTTTCCACCAGGTCCTGCAATTCGCACTCGCCTGCCTTATCGCACACAGGGCAGTCAAGAGGATGGTTAATAAGCAGCAATTCAAGTATCCCTCTTCTAACATTGGCTGTCTGCTCTGTCTC
>MNVK01000101.1 GCA_001871685.1 Nitrospirae bacterium CG1_02_44_142 | reverse complement strand
AGGATTCCGGATTTGGATAAAATTTTCGGATAACGTTGAAGGCGTTGTTGATTTGTCCGATGTTGCCGATAAGGGTGTTTTTTCAGTTTGGAAAGACCGCGCGGTTTTTGAGGCTGCATTCATTGATCCCGTGAGTCATACAGTGGCATGGCCGGGCGGCATTGATTTATGCCCGGATTCGCTTTATGCTGAATTAACAGGAACCAAAATCACCGCCCAACTGACACATGCCTGAGATAAGCAGGTTTTTTGGGATTGTAACTATCAAATCCCAGGCAAGATTGAACCTTTGAAATAGATTTTTTAAATGTTATAATGCGGCAGGTTTTGGGAGAGGGAAATGTAGCAGTTAAGGAGTATGAAAGATATGGGATGTGGAGCTTGTTTTTTTAACAAAAATGGAAAATAAAAGAAGTGATTTAACCTCTGATGATAAGAGGATAATACAGTCTCTAAAAAAAGATTGTGATAAATTTAAAGGCTTAATAATTTCTGGGGTATTTTCGATTCTGGTTGGTGCAATGATAGGAGGAAGCACTCTTTTTTTGTCGATAGATAAAAGTTATATTTTGGTAGGCATATTTTTCATAACTATTGGCATTTTGACTATCAGAGATAGTATGAGGAATAAAAAGTTCTATCAACTACTGAAAAAGCTATTAGAAGGCAATCAGCAATAGAACAGAAAAAACAGGTCCAGCGGCAGGTTTTGGGAGAGAGAACTGGTTGCGGTTTAGAAGTATTAAAAAAAACGAGGTGTGTTCCTGTTTTTTTCCAGTGTCCCTCATTTTTCCCATGCGTGTTTCAATCAGGCACATTGGTAGTAATCCAGTCCCACGCATCATTTGGCAACCAGCCAAAACAATTTCTTCTGACTTCAATTATTAATACAAAGTCATTTTTATCAATAGTTGGTGCTATACGATTCCAAATTTGTTGGCTTGTTTCGTTAGAGACAACAAGCCATGTCGACTCTAAATAGTGCCACCATTTTCCTGATGCCTTAATTGCTTCATAAAGCTTTTCATAATCACGACCGGGCATCTTTAAGTCATAGGTAATTGAATATGCTTTCATGGTTATTTCCCCTTTGGTTCTGTAGGCATCAATAAATTTTGATTTATGACGGTATGGCTTTCTGAACCGAAGGGCGGTTTACCTCGGTTCCGCAAGTGCGCTTCCTTATCGAAGGTTAGATTGTCCGGCTTAAACCATACGAGTAATGAAACAGCTAAAGTGACAAATACAAAGAGCCCTACACCAAGGTACATGCCACTGACCTTATCGGTATTCTCTAAAGTTGCCCCAATAAGTATGGTCGCAAGAAAAGCTTCAACAATAAGCAACGCGAGGACAAAAAAGCCGAGAGGAGCGGTTATTGCCTCTAAAATCTGATTTCTCTTTGTTTCCGTACTACCCATAAACAATCCCTCGGTGTTTATAACCTAACAAATTACTCTATGGTTTTTCTATAATACCAGAGACCAAGTCAATCTTCAATTACTATTTAAATGATAAATAGCCAGCGGCTGGTTTTTAAATAGTTCCATTCGCCTCGGTGAGTCACTTCATGACAGTCTCAAAGTGCCATAATATATTCGCTAACTCAGCTTCAGCCTCAGCTCTTGTTTCATTTATGCATAGACCTGTTTCTGTGCCTTTACAGTAAGCTCCAGCCCCATAGCATGAAGCAAGGTCAGCAGGCTCTTTATCTCGGGGTTGCCCCTCTTTGAAAGCATGCGATAAAGATTTTCCCTGTTAAGATGAGCCTTTGCCGCTATTGTTGATATTCCCCCTTTAGCTTCCGCAATATTTCTAAGAGCAAGAAGGAATAACTCGCGGTCTCCCTCTTCAATTGCCGCATTCAGGTATGCTGCAGCCTCTTTAGGATTTTTCAGGCTTTCAATAAGATCTTCCTGATAATTCTTTTTTGATTTTACTGCCATTTATATCACCTCCGTTTAAATGCTTTCCAATATTCTTTTGCACAGGCAATATCTTTGCTCTGCGATGCTTTATCTCCGCCAAGCAGGAGCAAAATAATTGTATTTCCTGCAAGTGCATAATACACGCGGTACCCGGAACCATAATCAATCTTTAATTCATGCACGCCTTCGCCAACAGACTTTGCATGCCCAAAATTCCCCAGCCTCACTCTGTCAAGAGAAATGCGAATCTTTGCGCGTGCATGAATATCTTTCAGCCCATCAAGCCAAGCCTTGAATGGAATTCTGCCGTTTTCGCTAATGTAATATTCAAGGGTGAAAGAACATGCTTTCATTAAGTTGATAGTAGTTTATAAGCCACACTATTGTCAAGATGCTGAGAATTGATTTGGGAAATTATGAAAAATTAGGGACAGCGGCCGGTTTTTCAATAGTTCCACTTGCCTCGGTGAGGCACTTCATGATAGTCCCAAAGCGCCGTAATCTATCCGCTACTCAGCTTCAGCCTCAGCAGTCGGCTTTCAGCAAGAAAGAGTAGGCAAGAGGGCAAGTATGTAAGTAAGCAAGCGGGGTCGCCTCGGGCGACTCTGCGCTACGCTACGAGAAGTCAAAAGGGAATAGTGCCAAAGTTCCAAAGTATATTCAATACGCAATAATTCACATATTAGATGAACTTTGACGTAAATAATATACTTAACTTTAGTATATCAAATATGTTATAGTTCACTCATTAGATGAATAATGGCATATGGAGTATACTATGGAAGAAATATCAGGCTTAGGAAAAGAGGGCAGGAAAAGATTATCTGCTATAGCCCGTGAGACGAAAGGGACTATCTCGGTCAAAGAAGCATCTAATATCTTGAAAGTCTCAACTACTGAAGCTGCAAAGATGCTTTCGCGGTGGGCTAAAAAAGGGTGGCTTTCACGTGTGAAGAGGGGACTATACATTCCAGTACCCCTTGAATCCCGGACAACAGAAATTCCCCTTGAAGACCCTTGGATTATTGCTGAACGGTTATATTCTCCTTGCTACATTGGCGGATGGAGTGCAGCAGAATATTGGGACTTGACAGAGCAAGTATTCCGTACTGTAGTGGTCATGACAACACAAAAACCGAGAGAACGTAATCCAATCATCAAAGGAACAAATTTTTTACTGAGGACTATATCTGAAAAGGAAATGTTTGGACTTAAACCTGTCTGGAGAGGACAAGTGAAGATATTAATATCTGATCCTTCGCGTACAATTCTTGATATGCTGAATAACCCCAGACTTGGCGGTGGAATGCGCTCTGTTGCAGATATACTGCGTAATTACCTGAAGTCAGAGAACAGAGACCTCAAACTGTTGATAGAATACTCTAAGCGATTAGGCAATGGCGCTGTCTTTAAACGCCTCGGTTTCTTATTAGAGCGTTTTGCTTCAGACCAGATATCTTTTATCAATGACTGCAAATCCCAACTTACTAAAGGCAATGTTAAACTTGACCCCGCGCTGGAGTCTGACAGGCTGATTACACGATGGAGATTGTGGGTGCCGGAAAGTTGGGTAAAGGAGAAATAATTTGATCGACCGCAATGAAATAAGGGATTTCTCCAGAGAGTTTATTCTCAAAGCAAATGTTATTGAAAAGGACTATGTGCTTGGATGGGCATTAGCTGGAATTTCGAACCATGCTGAACTCAGTAAAAGCTGGGTATTTAAAGGCGGGACTTGTTTAAAGAAATGCTATTTTGAGACATACCGCTTTTTCGAGGATTTGGATTTCACAGTTAAAAATTCTGAGCATCAAAATGAAAGTTTTTTAATCAATGCCTTCAAAGAGGTTGCTGACTGGATTTACGAGGCAGCAGGTATTGAAATCCCGAAGGAAACAATCCGCTTTGAAGTTTATACAAATCCACGAGGCAAAATATCAGTGCAGGGCAGAATAAGCTATCGCGGTCCGTTGCAACCATGAGGCGCTCTGCCACGTATAAAATTAGATTTAACTGACGATGAGGTTTTAGTTATCGATCCCGTCAGAAGTGAAGTGCATCATCCGTACTCTGATAAACCGGAAAATGGTATTCAAATCCAAGCATATTGTTTTGAAGAACTTTTTGCAGAAAAGATCAGGGCGCTGGCAGAGCGGTTGAGGCCTCGTGACCTTTATGATGTGATTCATTTGCACCGGCATGATAGTACAAAACATGGACGTGACATTATTTTGGGCGCACTTGAAAAGAAATGCAGCTTTAAAGGTATCTCTGTGCCAACAATGGATATTCTCGAGAACAAACCGGAAAGGGGAGAATTAGAAACAGAATGGGAAAACATGCTGGGACATCAAGTGCCTGTGCTGCCTCTATTTGAGCAATTCTGGGAAGAGCTTCCGGAATTATTTGAGTGGTTATATCGCGCGGTTGTCAAGCCAGTACCTTCTGTTATGGCAGTTATGGGAGATGCAATTGATACGGCATGGCATCCTCCAGCGATGTCTCAGGCTTGGCATATATCAGCACCGATCGAGGCAATACGCTTTGCTGCTGCGAACCGATTGTGCGTAGATTTGACTTATCAAGGAAGCCGCCGTTTGATAGAGCCATACTCATTACGTCGTACACGTGATGGAAACTTGTTACTTTATGCAGTAAAGCATAATACTGGCGAAGATAGATCATACAGAGTTGATAGAATACAAGGCGCTCAAGTTACAAAGATTTCTTTCACACCCAGATATGTAATTGAGCCGACAAGTTCGGGTCCGATCTCCGCTCCTTTGACAACAGTGAGAACGGGGAGAATTGCCAGTGTAAAACCGCAGCCAATTAGATCAACTGGCAGAAGACCAAAAAGTTTTACATCAGATTACGGTCCTAAATATGTTTTCGAATGCAGTTATTGTGGTAAAAAGTTCACCCATAAAACTAATGATTCTAAACTCAACAAGCACAAAGACAAGCATGGCTATCCATGTCCTGGCCGTACCGGATTTTTTGTCGACATGAAGTATTAAATACAATATCTGTAGGAGAAGTCATGAAAGCAAAGGCATTTATGAAAAATTAGGGACAGCGACCGGTTTTTCAATAGTTCCACCCGCCTCGGTGAGTCACTTAGTGACAGTCTCAAAGCGCCGTAATCTATCCGCTACTCAGCTTCAGTCTCAGCAGTCGGCTTTCAGCAAGAAAGAGCGGGCAAGAGGGCAAGCCGCAGAAGATAAATAGTTCCCACAGATTGAAACGCCATATCTTGATTTTGTATTCAAATTTGAATACAATTGTATTCAGGATTGAATACAGGCAAGAAGTATCCCCAGCTTAAATTGTTTGAATAGAAAACATCCGTATTTCCATATCACAAAAATAAATATGCCTATTAAGATTGATGACTTGCAAAATAAGCCGGTAATTGGATAAAATTAGAAACTTTTATTGTGGAGGGAAAAAATGGCTGATATGGTTGAAATCCGGTGGCACGGAAGGGGAGGACAGGGAACGGTCACTGCCGCAAAGGTGCTTGCTGACGCATGCCTTAGCAGCGGAAGATATGTGCAGGCATTCCCTGAATACGGGCCTGAAAGGTCAGGGGCGCCGCTAAGGGCATATAACAGGATTAGTTCTAAAGAACTCAGGATGCACTGTCCTGTTTTAAATCCTCAGATTGTAAGTATTGTTGACGCTACATTACTTGACAGCATCAACGTTGCTGACGGAGCAACGAAGGATGCAATTTTTGTAGTAAACACCGCTAAAAACGCGAAGGAGCTGAGGGAAAAACTCAAGGCTGAACCAGGGCAGAAAATCTTTACAATTGACGCTACAAATATAGCAATAGACTGCATCGGAAGGGCGCTGCCTAATGCTCCCATGCTCGGAGCGATATGCAAGGCAACCAATATTGTTACTCTAAATAATCTTCTTGAAGATATAAGAAAGAGCTTTGGAAAGAAATTCTCGCAGAAGATAATAGACGGGAATCTTGAAGCTGCAAGGCGGGGATATGGGGAGGTAAAAGAAGGATGAAGCTCAAAGGATGGAAGGATGTGAATCCCGGCGCGGTTTGCACAGAGGCAGGAAGCGCTTTACAGTTTAAGACAGGCTCATGGAGGGCTGCGTATAGGCCAAGGTGGATAGAGGAAAACTGCATCCAATGTCTTTTCTGCTGGGCCTACTGCCCTGACATGGCTGTTAATGTAAAGGACGGGAAAATGACAGGGTTTAATTATGACTATTGCAAGGGCTGCGGAATATGCGCTCTTGAGTGTCCCGGGAAAAAAGGGAATAAGGCAATTGTCATGGAAGAGGAGGGGAAATAATGGCCCGGAAATCCGGAAGAATAGCTGCGGTTACAGGAAACGAGGCTGTTGCAGAGGCGTTGAGACAGGTTAACCCTGATGTCAGTTCAGCATATCCGATAACTCCTGCTACAGATATTATGCAAAGGTTCACAAGTTTTGTATCAAACGGCAAAGTAAAGACAGAGATGATACTTGTTGAAAGCGAACACAGCGCTATGAGCGGGTGCATAGGGGCGTCTGCGGCAGGCGGAAGGGTTATGACCGCGACCTCTTCACAGGGACTGGCTCTGATGTGGGAAGAGCTATTTATTGCTTCAGGCAATAGGCTGCCGATAGTTATGTCGTTGGTGAACAGGGCCTTGTCAGCGCCTTTAAATATTCACGGAGACCACTCGGACGGGATGGGCGCAAGAGACTGCGGATGGATACAACTCTGGTCTGAGAATGCTCAGGAGGCGTATGACAATACAATTCAGGCCTTCCGCATTGCAGAGCACATGGATATAAGACTTCCTGTCATGGTATGTATGGACGGGTTCATAATAAGCCACTCTATAGAAAGAATAGAATATATGGAAGATGACGCTGTCAGCAAATTTGTCGGTGAGTATAAGCAGTTGAATCCCCTGCTTGACCTCGGGCATCCGGTAAGTTACGGGCCTTTGATACTCCCGGACTATTATATGGAATATAGAAAGGCGCACGATGACGTTATGTCAAAGGTTCCCGGCATTGTATTGAATACTGCCAATGACTTTGAAAAGATATCAGGCAGGAAATACGGGCTCTTTGAGGCATACAGGCTTGATGATGCAGAGATAGGACTTGTTATCCTGAACTCAGCGGCAGGTACATCAAAGGATGTTATTGATTCATTCAGGGAAAAAGGAATAAAGGCAGGCCTGTTGAAACCGAGATTGTTCAGGCCGTTTCCATATGAAGAAATCGGCAATGCGCTTAAAAACCTTAAGGCTGTATGTGTGCTTGACAGGGCTGACGCATTCGGAGGCTCTTACGGACCGTTATTCATAGACATAGCGTCAAGCCTCTATCCATATAAAGATAAACCTCTGCTTGTTAATAAGATATATGGGCTTGGCGGAAGGGATTACATGCCAAGTCATGCGGAGCTTGTGCTTAATGAGCTTGTTGAGGTTGCAAAGACAGGAAAAGTAAAAATGATTAAAGAATATATCGCGGTGAGGGAGTAAATCAGTTTTCAGTGACAGTAAACAGTGTCAGTTACTGACACAGACACTAATCACTGACACTAAGAGGAGATAAAAACATGGCGACGCCACTTACATTAAAAGAGCTTTCAAAAAAGGATTTACTGCTGACTTCCGGACATAGGATGTGCGCGGGCTGCGGCGCTCCTATTATTGTGAAAATGGTTCTGCTTGCTTCGGACTATCCTTTAGTTGCAGCCAATGCAACAGGATGTCTTGAAGTTTCTACCTGCATATCTGATTACACTGCATGGAAAATTCCATGGATACATAATGCCTTTGAGAATGCCGCTGCAACACTTTCCGGCGTAGAGACAATGTACAGGTCTTTGAAAAAACAGGGCAAGATTGATAAGGATATTAAGTTTATAGCATTCGGAGGCGATGGAGGCACTTATGACATCGGGCTGCAGAGCCTTTCAGGCGCAATGGAGCGCGGGCATGATATGCTTTATATATGCTATGACAACGGCGCTTATATGAATACAGGCATTCAGCGTTCAAGCGCCACTCCTTACGGCGCGGACACTACAACCTGTCCTGCGGGAAGCGTTATCCACGGCAAACCCCAGCCGAGAAAAAATCTCACAAAGATTATGGCTGCGCATGATATCCCATACACCGCGCAGGCGTCGCCAAGCCACTGGCTGGACCTTGTAAAGAAAGTTAAGAAGGCATTAGATATAAAGGGGCCTAAGTTTATGAACATACTTTCGCCATGTAACCGGGGATGGAGGTCTAAAACAAACGATGCTATCCAGTTAAGCAGGCTGGCCGTTGAGACATGCTGCTGGCCGTTGTATGAGGTAGAGAACGGAGTCACAAAAGTAACCTTTAAGCCAAAGGAGAAAAAGCCATTGGTGGAATTTCTTAAGCCGCAGGGCAGGTTCAAGCACCTTTTCGCTCCTGAGAATGAAAACATGCTTAAAAATTTTCAGGAAATGGTGGATAAAGAGTGGGCGTCTCTGCTTAAGTCCGCCGAAGGCGGAAGGGCGTCAGGAACAGAATAGTTTGCAGTTGATTATTAGTAGTGTTTCTGATAACTTAGAAGAAAATCCCTGCGTCTTTTGATGCGGCAGGATGACGATTAAGAGGAGATAGAGGATGCCCGGTTCTGACCTTGTGATGTATGATAACGAGTTCCAGAAGATTGACGAGGAGCTCCAGAGACTTCACCAGCAGGCAAATGCAAACGTTGTCTTCCTTGTAGATAAAAACGGCCAGCTTGTAGCCTCTGCGGGTGATACGCACGATATTGACACTACCTCCCTCGCATCGCTTACAGCAGGAAATATCGCTGCGACAGGCGGGATTGCAAGGCTCCTTGGAGAAAAGGAATTTACGATTCTCTTTCACGAAGGGGAAAAAGACAACATCCATATATCATTGATTGGGCAGAGGATTATACTTGTTGTGATATTTGACCAGAGGTCTTCGCTCGGGCTTGTAAGGCTGAGGGTGAAGAAGGCTGCGGAAGCCCTTACAAGAATATTTGACGAGATAGCGAGCAAGTCGGAAAAAGAAAAAGTGGAAGGCGGCAAGGCGTCAGAATCGCCCTTTGCGGAGATAAGTGATGAAGATATTGATAATCTTTTCAAGTAGGTGCAGCGATAAGTGTCTTTTATAAATTATTCTTCCAGAGAAATTAATTGTAAAATTGTATATTACGGCCCGGGGCTTTGTGGAAAGACCACAAACCTTCAATTCATATACAAGAAGACAAACCCTGAGCAGAAAGGCAAGCTCATCTCTCTGGCTACGGAAAGCGAGAGGACTCTGTTCTTTGACTTTCTCCCTCTGGCGCTTGGCGACATAAGAGGGTTCAAGGTAAGGTTTCATCTCTATACAGTTCCGGGGCAGGTCTTCTATGCGGCAAGCAGAAAATTAATTCTTAAGGGAGTGGATGGTGTTATATTCGTTGCTGATTCGCAGGTAGAGAGAATGGAGGCTAACATGGAGAGCCTGGAGGACCTCAGGATAAATCTTGCGGAGCAGGGCTATGCCGTAGAAAAGCTGCCATACGCAGTGCAATACAACAAGAGAGACCTTCCTCGTGTTGCCCCAATAGAAGAGATGAATAAACTTCTTAATGCAGACGGCGTGCAGTGGTTTGAGGGAGTGGCGACTACCGGCATAGGCGTCTTTGATACGCTGAAAGGCCTTGCCAAACAGGTCTTGTTTGAACTCAAGAAGCATTATTAGTATAGCTGAAAGCTGATAGCTGTTAGCCGTCAGCTAATAAATAAAAAAAAGGAGATTACATGAAGAGATTTATCGTATTGGCGGTTATTTCGGGATTGTTTATTTTCGGCTGCGCAAAGAAGGAAGAACAGAAAGGGCAGTATCTTGTAAAGATAAACGGCGTTACCATAACAAAGGAAGACCTCAAGAAAGAGGTTGAAGCCCTTCCGCCGTTTGCACAAAAGATGTTTGAAGGCGAGGAGGGGATAGCGAGGCTCGTTGATGAACTCATCAAGAAAGAACTTCTCTATCAGGAAGCTAAGAAAAAAGGGCTTGATAAGGACGCCGGATATCTTAAAAAGGTTGCAGATTCCCAGAAGCTGATTCTCATAAGCGCGCTTCTTGAGAAGGAGATAGAGGATAAGGCAAAGCTGTCCGATAAAGATATAAGAGACTTCTATGAAAAGAACAAGGCTGACTTTACGGTGCAGGGCAAGACCGTGGAATTTGAGAAGGTAAGGGATATGCTGGCCCAGCGGCTGACCGCGCAGAAACAGAAGGAAGTTTTTGACGGTTACGTTGAAAATCTTAAGAAGTCATATAAGATTGACGTAAACAAAGAGGCGATTGCAGGTCTTTCCAAGAAAGCTGAGACTAAGAAGGAAGAGGTTAAAGAGCCGGTAAAGGAAGCTCCCATGAAAGAAGAACCGGTAAAGGAAGAAAAGAAAGCGCCTTCAAAAGAGAAGCCCAAGAAGTAAAGATAGATATATGAGGGGCTCCGCGCAAAGCGCGGAGCCCCTCATATCAAGCCATCCTGTTGCCGATTTTCTTCCATTGCATAATTCATACTGATAAATGATATACTTCTAATATGCTGAAACTTCGCGACGGCATAGTGGAGCTTTACAGAAAAGTCGCAACCTCATTGCCTCCTGATGTTGAGAATGCGCTTAAGGCAGCGTGTGTTTCTGAAAAGAAGGGCTCAAATGCAAGGTATGCTCTGGAGATAATCCTTGAAAACATACGCATTGCAAGGGAGACCGCAAGGCCTATTTGTCAGGATACCGGCGTGCCTGTTTTTTATGTTAAAACCCCGATAGGCCTAAGCCAGATTGAACTTGAAAAGACAATCATAGAGGCAACCCGCATTGCAACTGAAAAAGTCCCGTTAAGGCCGAACTCCGTTGATATAATCACGGATAAAAATACAGGAGACAATACAGGCATAGGATTCCCTGTAATCTATTTCAGGGAGACGCCTGACAGCGCCCTTTCAATAGACCTGATGCTTAAAGGCTCAGGCTGTGAAAATGTGGGACAGACATACAAGCTTCCCAAAGAAGAATTGAAGGCAGACAGGGACCTGGACGGCGTAAGAAAATGCGTTCTTGATGCGGTTCATAGGGCGCAGGGCAGGGGATGTTCGCCATATACCCTCGGAGTTGGAATAGGTGCGGCAAAGGATCAGGTTGCACGTCTTTCAAAAGAACAGCTCATGAGAAGGCTAACCGATGTGAATAACGTTGAAGTTCTCCTTGGGCTTGAAGAAAGACTGCTGAAGGAAATAAACACCATGGGCATAGGCCCTCTTGGTTTTGGAGGGAAAACAACTGCTCTTGGCGTAAAGATAGGCGTTAATCACCGCCACCCTGCGTCTTACTTTGTAGATATAACTGTATGCTGCTGGGCCAACAGAAGAGGCAGACTGATATGGTAGAAGAAAAATTCAAAATTCAAAATTCAAAGTTGAAAGTTCAAAGTGAATAAACAAAAGATAATAAATCTGCCATTAACGAAAAAAGATGTCATGGGGCTTAATGCCGGAGATATGGTTTTAATAAACGGCATGATAGTAACCGGCAGAGATAGGATGCATAAATTTCTCTTTTATGAAAGGCCGTTAAAAAAGGATATTCCTTTTAACCTCAGCGGGACGCTTCTCTATCATTGCGGGCCTATAGTAATCCCCTCTCACCCCCCTTTAGAAAAGGGGGGCAGGGGGGATTTTCGGGTAATTGCATCGGGACCAACGACAAGCATAAGGGTTGAGACGTATGAACACAGGATAATATCTTCGTATGGAATCAGGGGCATTATGGGAAAGGGCGGCATGTGCGAGCGCACCCTGAATGCAATGAAAAAAAACGGATGCGTATATTTCCATACCATTGGAGGCGCAGCGGCGTATCTTGCTGACAGGGTAAAAAAGGTTGTTGATGTCTGGAAGTTGAAAGAGTTTGGCGCTCCTGAAGCGATGTGGCTGCTGGAGGTGGAGAATTTTCCCGCAATAGTGACGATGGATGCACACGGAAAAAGCCTGCATAATGATATTGCGAAGAAATCGTATGCTAATTTAAAGAGATTGTTAATTTGACGTGTCATTGCGAGGAGTCCCGATTTATCGGGAGGACGAAGCAATCTTAAAAAAGTTAGATTGCCACGCCCCGAGCTGCTCGGGACTCGCAATGACA
>MNVK01000069.1 GCA_001871685.1 Nitrospirae bacterium CG1_02_44_142 | reverse complement strand
CAACTCTCTCTGCGAGTTGGGGCTTGACAGGAACTGCGGCTCAAGTACAATATTAACTCAATCTCATTAATCAATCCTGGGGTTGGGGCTTGACAGGAACTGCGGCTCAAGTACAATGAACCCCTTGCAAGACTCTGATTTGCAAGGGGTTCTTCCTTGTTTCAACTTTAAAAAAGAAGATACTCCTCGGGTGGTTTCTCAACTTCTGCCCGTTTTCTTCCAAAAAATATCTCCATTTTACCGAACTGCCTGTCTGTAACTGCAAGGAGTCTTACTTCTCCATCTGTAGGCAGAATCTCTCTGATTCTTTTTTTGAATACATTGCTTGTTTTTTCGCTTGAGCAAAACCTTGCGTATACCGAAAACTGAAGCATGGTAAAACCTTTCTTCAAAAGGGCTTTCCTGAAGCGGGCATATCTATGCCTTGCTTCTTTTGAATCCACAGGCAAATCAAACATTGCAATAAGCCACATTGAATTATACCCGGAAATTTCCCTGCTTTCAGCCACGCTAAAACTCCGGAAGAAAAATATCAGACTTTTCGTTAGTGTAAACACCTGCCAGCGATGCAGTAACTTTAGTCATGACGTCAAACAAAGACCTCAATTCACCTCCTACATTAATTCTTTTTTCTACAATGCTTTTTATAATTATCCTTTTGTTTTCTTTATCTAGTGGTACATCAGAACTTTTGTCCTCTATAATCCGATAAACCGCCTCATCTACAATAACTCTGAAAGGCTCCATTAAATCGTCTGCAAGGCAGAACGTGTCATATTTGTTATGATGATGAAGACTGATTGAAGGATGAAGACCGGATGAGCATATAGCTCTTGCGGTCATTGCTCTTAAGACCGCATATCCGTAATTAAGCAATTTGTTATGGTCAGAAGCAAAAGGATTTCGCTTAAAACTATCGCCAAAAAGAGCAGTCCAATATCTTCTGGCAGCCTGAGCTTCAATATTAGATGAATCTCCAGCCCGAACCTCGTTTGCGATGAAACCGAGACCTCTGTCATTACCCTTAAGCTTTGTCAATAGTTTTCCTTGAGATATTATCTTTGCCTTTGCAATATGCTTCCAGATTCTTTTCCTTGTGGGAAGTGGAGCCTGTGCCTGTTTTACAAATCTTTCAGCCTGAACAGAGTTGCCTTCAATTGGCAAGAGCATTCCAGCCGGAAGCTGTTTTTCAGTACAGAATACGCAAATACCACCCGATGCGCATAAACCGGAAAGCACGGCATGGGACATTCTTACCGCAGGATGTGAGATTACAAGAACAGCTATTTCTACAAGAGGCACTGTTGTTTCAATGCCACTGCTTACTATTACAAGCTGACTATGTTTTACACTTAAATCAGCCCCATTCTCAGATATGTCTATAATCCTGTCAGTCAGAGGCACGGCGGACTTCTCCCAAAGGTGTTATCAAAACCTTGGCACAGTGCCGTTCTTTGAGACTCTCAGGATAAGCCGTTAGACCCGTTGTGCCAATATCCTTACGTTTTCTTGAATCATTAATTGGGACAAAAACGATCTGTTTGCTTTGAGGTACAGTCCTAACAACAAACAAACCTCTCTTGCCATCTTCCGTATCAAGCTCTATCGTCTCTCCACCAGCAAGCGAGAAAAGGAATTTCTTTTCTTCACCATGATGTTTTCTAATTATCGGCTGCTTAGAGCGAAGTCTTTGGTGTGCCTTGAAAAGACTTACTACTTCGCCGTCCCATCTTCCAGTCGCCAGGTCTTTGTATATTTCCATGTGATGATTGGAATCCGGACAGGAGCGGACATATCGTTCTCTGTATCCTTCACCAACTCGCAAATGAGTTTCAAACGGCATTTCTATGCGGACTTTTTTGATACGAATCTCCTTGCCGGTTTTAGTTTTGATAAGAGGCAGGTTTGAATTCTTGTCAGGATTCTTGAAAGCTTCTTTCGGTGCTTTGCCGAGTTCCTTGAGTTTGTCCTTTACCTTTTGTTTTACGATCTTATCTACAATGTTTTCAACATTCTTAGGCGTAAGTTTCTCAAGTGCCACTCTTGTTTTTGTAAACTGCTTACCCTTCCCGTCTTTGTAAGGTCTTCCATAAAAGGTCTCTGCGTGCAAAGCACCTTTAACCTTTTTGGTAATTTGATGCGAAGGAATCACACTTGAAACTGAATTTTTGACATCATCCCAAAAACCATTCCACGGAGGCATTACTGCAGCGAATCTTCTTTTGCCTGCCTTCGGCGCATTCTTTGCCGCATTGCTCAGTTCATTGACCCATCTCTGTTCAGTAAGGGCGATGACAATCGCGTCAACTACGTGATGACGGTGGTCGTCCCTTGATTTTCCGGGGCCATCTTTAAGAATGGAATTCAATCCCCAGACATTTCTCAGATATGCAGTAATTTGTCCGCCGACTGCCTGAACCTTTTCCGTTCCTTGAGCAGCATCTTCTTTTAATCCACCATAAAGAAGACCCAAATATTCTTTAGCACGCTTAGTGGCATATCTTGTATCATTAAGTTGGCGGGAAGAAAAATCGCTGAGGAATTCCTCTACCTCTTTTCCCGTCATTTTAAAACGCTTAAGTTTTTCCTGATTATTAAATTTTTTTACCCTGCTGATGATGTCATCCCATTCCGGCCTGCTGGAAAAGGCTTCGTAAGGAGTCATGTCCTTCTTAATATTTCTATTAGTCGCTACATGAGAGAGGGTCTTGTTCATAAAAGAATCGTCGAGGCTTCTTTTAAAAGGAATTATATGCTCGATATCAAAATTAGGTTGAGAGCTAAAGAGGTCAGAAGGCCCTATATAGTTATCTGTATATGGACAATGCCCGCTACATTCTTTCCACAGGATAAACTTTAGAATGTCATTTCGTGAAGGATTAGCAAGCCCACATTCTTTAAGTATTTCTTCTGCGGCACTTTTCCGTTGTTTTTCGTTTTCGCGCATTGACTTGAAAGTCCTTTCCCTCTGCTTAGCATTCTGCCTCAAGTCCCTTGCAAGTTCTATACGGATGGATTCCGGTTTTCCATGCTTCTTAATCACTGCATTGACAACTTTTCTCAGTTCCGAAAGAGTCCGCTCTACAATCGGATTTCTGATTTCAGGAATATCTTCATTTTTTACAGGTGGAAGAATATCACGCGGCTCGGATTGCATTTCCCATCTATCAGGATAAGCTTCTCTTAAAATTTCATTAAGACGAAATCCTTCTCTCAGTTTCGGAAGAATTTTTAATAGGGCTTTTCTTGAAAACGAGCAATAACCTGACTGTAGACTTATATTTCCAAATTTCTTTGCCGCCTCTTCGTCAAGTCCCCACTTCTTTGTGCCCCTTCTTGCAAGTGCATCGCTATTCTGAATGCTCAGGATGTCCTCGACAATTTGGTCTTTGTCCTTACGTGAAAATTCATCCCACCTGTCTTTAAATATCTCCCTTAATGTTGTGGCTGTTTTATTTCCATGAAGATTTTCTTCTCCGCCTTTTTCAAGGTTGAAACTTGCGGATTTAGGTAATTCAAGAATTTTCTTGATGGTTAATGTAGCCTTCCGTGTGCTTGAAAATTTTAGGGATGAATTTCTCTCAAGTTCATTTATGAGTTTTACCCTCTCATCAGGTGACAGCAGTCTTCTTTCATTGTTTAGGATAATCTCAAGGTCATTTATCCTTTGAAGATACCTGAACTCCTGCGCGTCCAATATCGCCCATGCGGCGCGTCGCTGTGTCCGTTCATACTCGCATTTCCCCACAAGATTTTTTTGTGATTTAAGCGCTCTTTGAAAAAATATCGCATGGTGAGCCTGCTTTTTAAGGTCATCTGTCAGGATGTTGAGATAATAATTCTTCTGCGAATCCCATAGGCGGTTAAATTCGTCTTCGTACATTCTCCTTGACGTGTACCAAGTCCTGATTCTTTCTTCATGGGGATTGACCTTTGAAAAATATTCTCCGAGGGTTCTTGCCCCTGACTCGTCAATCTTTTTTTGAAGTTCTCCTATTTCTGCCTTTACTTTGCCTTCTTCCTCTTTCTTTTTGGGCAATTCCTTACGATTACTTAAAAATCCCCTCCTCTGGCAAATGTGATACATCGCCCTTCCAAACTCAAAGGGTTCAAGTTTATTATCAAGTCCTTTTGCTCTTAGCTTGTAAGGATTATCCAATTTTCTATCAAGTTCAGTAAAAAGCCCATTTCTTTTTGAAGGATCGCCTATATTCCCTTCCGGCAAAAAACCATTTTCTTGAAGAATACCGGCGAGTTTTACAAGTCGCCTGCTTAATCTTTCAAGCCTTCTTCTTGAACTTCTTGCATCTCTCCTCGCCGCATTGCGCGACTCTCCCCTGCCGTCTTGCTCAAGATTATCAAGTCCCGCCTCAAAAATTCTTACACCTTTGTCTATGATTCTCTTTTGTCCATTATCCTCATTTTCAATCAAAGCCCATCCGAGCGAATTTGAGCCGAGGTCTAATCCGAGGGTTAAATTATTGGTTCTTTCAGTCATGAAAAATTTCCTCCTTGACAAATTATTTTAATGGTGGTAATTATATTAGTAATTGTACTTGAGCGGCGGTTTCTGTGCAAGTCTCAATAAGAGACTTACCGTCTCGTAAGGATTGCCCCACGGGGCACCTCAACCCGTCCTACCGGAAACGGTTGACGGGTTGTTAATTTTTAGGCGCACTCACTCAAGTGCAAATGCTCTTAAAACTTGCTGTCAATTTTTTAGGAACCCGAGTCCTATAAAAACAATTTTAAGTCAAACCTCAACACATGTAATTTTAAAGCTCTATTATCTCGGCTTCCATTTTATTCAAATCAAGGAGGGCTGCAGCTAATTGTCATGCGTATCGGCAAGAATCCCAATCAGCATCTTATCTTCTAACCTTTAACTCTTATTATATTCTCAATCCCGATGCGTATCATCATAACGGCTATTGACGCAAGCAATATAGCCATTACCTTTGATATTGCCGCAATGCCGCCCCGGCCGAATAATTTAGTAATTGCCTCAGCCTTGATAAAAAAGAAATATACAACAATCAGATTTAATACAAGAGATACAAGCGTCGGCAGAATGCCGTAATGGTCCACAAGCACTAAAAGAGTGGCCAGCACTGCCGGGCCTATAATCAACGGCACCGCTATCGGCACAACGCCCATCCTGCCTGAAGGCCTTCTCCTTTCCTCGCTGTGTTTTACTATGTCCAGGATTGCAAAGACAAGAAGCACCAGCCCGCCGGCAATCTTAAAATCATTCGCTGTGATGCCGAGTATCCTGAATATCGCCTCTCCTAAGGCAACAAATGCCAGGCTCACTGCGAGGGCTGTAAGTATGGAGTCTCTGACAATTGCATTGCTCTTAGCCTTTGACATGCCTTCTGTGATTGAGATGAAAATGGGGAGGACCACAAAAATATCTATTGCCACAAAGATAGGGATAAAGGTATTAATCAGAGATTTAAAAAAATTTTCCATGGGTTAAGGGATATTCTTAAGCCCCTCTGCCGCCCTGTTATTTAACGGGTCAATCTTTATTGCTTTTTCAAAACTGCTTCTGGCCCTCTGGCGGAAACCAAGCTGAATACAGATATACCCTTCCTCAATAAGATAGTCTAAATTAGAGGGCTCATATTTAAGCGCCCGGCTCATAGCCCGCTCAGCCTCTTTGAACCTCTTAAGCCTGATAAGTGTCAGCCCGTAATAATAATGATACTCTGCTGCGGTACTGTCAATATATACAGCCTGCCCGAAAAGCTGGAAGGCCTCGGAATAATTTTCTTTCCTGAACTCTGCCTTGCCTTCTTTAAATCTTGCTCGGGCCGTCTCCTGCTTGCTTGGCGCCGCCGCTGTCTTATAGGCTAAACGGTTATCATATTCTTTTCTCTTCTGAGAATTTGAAAGGGCTGAATAGGCTGTTGTTATATAGGAAAAGAGCGCATTCAATTTTTCTTTTACTGTGTCAGAATTAATATAAAAATGCCTGTCGGGATGGAACTCTTTGGCTGCTTTATAATATGCCTTCTTTATATCGTCAATTGACGCCCATTGTTTAATCCCCAAGATACCGTAATAACCCATCTGCTCATGCTCTCTGTATATCTTTTCTACTTTGTCTGCAAATTCCTCATCTATCTTAATCTCATCTTCTTCAATAATATCAGCGGCAGAAAGCCCTCCATTAGCTCCATCCTCTGCTTTTACCTCTATGAGTCTTACGCTCATTAGGGCATAAAGCGCCTTCAGCGTTTCAAGCTCATCAAGTGAAGATAAAGAAACAATGTCCTTTATTACAGTCCTACCGTCAACAAGAGACAATATCTTTTTATCTTCTTCATTTAATTTTATATCCTGAAACAGGTTCAGCGGGTTTGACGATAAACAGAGAACTGCATCCATAGGCACACATAAGAGATTGAATATCTTCTGCGGGTCAGCAATCTTTTTTATTCCGTGATGTATAAGGTTTGCCGCGCTTAATTTAAGAGTAATCACCTCATCAGAGGGCAGCGGCCCTTCTTTAAATTCAAATTCAGAACTGCTGCCTTCAAGACTGAAAAGACTCAAGATTATCTCTTCAACCTGATGCCTTACTGCCCGGACGAGTTCCTGAGGCTTGAGATAACCGAGCCTGACGAGTACAGCGCCCTGTTTCCTGCCGGTTTCTTTCAGGAGTTCAACAGACTGATTATACTGCTCAAGATTTATCTTCCCTTCATTGAGAAGAATATCCCCGAGCCTGTCATTGTCCTGATTTGACGAAGAAAAAATCATATCGCCGTCTTTAATGTATATTTTTTTCCTGACAGAGCCGTTTACAACTTCAAGCACGCCTGTTCTTCCGCTCCTCTGCAGCCCTATGAGCACATCAGCCAGAGAATAATCCTCTAAAATACCTCTACGAGGCGCATCATTTCTTTTTATGCCGACTGTGGTCCCGATGGGCGTCTTCTGTATCCAGACAATTTCCCCTCTTGTATCTAAATCAGGATTATCAATGTGCACATTAACAAGCGCGCCTTTTGCAATAGGCCGGGTATTTTCAACAACCGCTCCGATTCCATCAAAGGAGTAATTCACGGCATCTGCATTGAAAGTCCTTCCATTTATATTCAGCCTAAGGGAGGACTTTATGCAGTATCGGGCGAAGCTTCTTTTGTCTTTTTCTGAGGCCGGCATAGTGATATGATAATATTATCACCTATAAAAACTCAACATACACACTGACAATGTCAATTAAAAATTAAAAGTGAAGCTTCGCTTCTGTCGGGGCTTACTGAAAGACCTCGCGCCGGAAGATGATTTTTATTTCAATATATATTATGGCGCAAGCCCGTAGCAACAGGGCTGTATTGACATAGGTATAACCATATGGCATACTTATAGTATGAAAACTGCGATATCCATTCCAAATGAAATCTTTAAAGAAGCTGAAAAAGCCGCAAGGAAATTCAACTGCTCAAGGAGTGAGTTTTTTACTATTGCAATCAAGGAATTTCTTGAGAAAATCAACTCCAGAAAACTGCTCAATGCTATTAATGAGGCCTTTCCGGAAGAAGAGACAAGCGAGGAGCTTTCTTTAAGACAAAAGAGCAAGAGATATTACTCTCATAAAGTTTTAAAGGAGCGGTATTGAGCATACAACAGGGAGATATTTACTGGATTGATTTAGACATTCCAGAAGGCTCTGCCCCCGGCTACCGACATCCTCATGTGGTTATACAGAATAATGTATTTAATGAGAGTAGGATTAGCACAGTAGTTGTATGCGCCGTCACCTCTAATCTTAAACGGGCAAAATCTCCTGGCAACGTCCTTCTGAAAAAAGGAGATGGCGGACTCAAAAAAGACAGCGTTGTGAATATAACCCAGATTATAACCGTTGATAAATCAGACCTCGGTGAGAGAATTGGCGCTTTGTCAAAATCTCGCACTAAACAGATAATTGATGGAATCGGGCTCTTAATTGAGCCGAGAGAAATTGAGACTTAATCAACCCTACTGAAAGACCTCGCGCCAGAGGATGTTTGGTATATATCTCTCAGCAGCTATGAAAACCCTCTCAAATAGAGGCCGGATATGTTTTTTTTAAAGATTTCAATATCATTATTTGGTTCTCAGAAAATTGCTTATAATTTCTTCTAAAACATCTCTTAATTCTGGAGCCTCGGCTCGGCAAAGAACCCCTTTAAAGTGTTTGTGATTTTTAAATCCTGAATCTGGTTTATGAGATGCATTATCATACCTAAATATCAGATTGCCGTCTTTGTCCTGAAAATGAAACGAATATGAAAATTTTTCAATCTTATACCTTAAGTCAATATATTCTGTGGCAAATAGCTTTGAATCGTCAGTAAATACTATAGTAGATTTTATCACGCCAATCTTTTCCGTCCTTAAATCAATCCTTACTTCAGAGGTAACAATAAAGCCTGTCTTTGAATAATCATCAATTACCTTTACAGAATCCTGTAAATATTCAGGCAGCAACATATTCTATATCTTTAAGTTTTTTAAGTTCCTCTTTAATCCTCTTGCTCATTTCTAATTCGCCTGCCCACCTAATATACTCATCATCGCCCCTTTTTAAATCCTCAGCAGCAAATTCTTTTGCAAAAGTCTCTGAGGACATTTTGTATTTTTCTTCAAAACTCTTTATTTCTCTCTTCGTCCTGTTTAACCCAATTTCCATCCTCTTTATTTCAGCAGAAATAGCTGATTTAATAACATCTGTTGCATCCTCTTTGTTAGATATGATTTTCAGCATTGTCATATTGCATGCACCTCCTTCCTTCATTTGTTTTTTATTATAGCAGAATTCAATCCCTTTTAACCTCCCGCTTAAAGTTAATAATGCCATTTTTTTCAAAAATTGCAATGGCGCTGCCTGTTGACAACAGAACATGCGGATAGTTATCATTTTTTAACATGATAAGAATAGATGTAAGCGTTATGTGCGTAATTTTAAGGAGCAAAATGAATGGGTGAGAGAGATTTTGAAGACATAACTCCAGAAGGCCTGATAAACAGGCTTCAGATACGAGAGCCGTCCAGCGCCCATACTAAGCACAAACAGGGCGCAGAACCGCTTAATACTGAAGTCATAAGAGAAAGGTTTTTAAATGCCCTAAAAGAGATAGCGCATCTTGAAAAGACATTAGAAGAGAAAAATTCAGCATTAGCATCCACAGCAGAAGAAAAAGACAGGCTCTTCCACGCATTGAACAAGTCATTTGAGGATAAGAAAAGACTTCAGGACAGGATTGCAGACATTGATATAGTAAGAAATATGGAGATACTGGACTTTAAGGCAGGGCTTGACAAGCTGAGAGATGAACGGGACTTTCTGCTTAAGGAAAAAGATGAACTCATAGAGGATTGTTATAAGAGAGACAATGCCATTGAAGAGCTGAAATCCACGCTTGAGAAAAAAGAGTCTCAGCTTCAGGAAATACAGGCAGACCTGGATACTACGCTTGAGGCTGTGAGAAAAAGCGAATTGAGATGCAAAGAACTGGAAGCGAATTATAAAACAGAGGAGCAAATAAAAACAGACTTTGTGGAAACATCACCTTTAATATTGAATAACCTTCCCCAAAACACAGAAACAGAGGTTGAATACCTCAACAAAATAGAGGAACCCAATGATACGCTCGCTGACTTAAGGGCAGGAATTGATGAAAAAACGTCCGAAAACATCTCACCCCAAAATGAGATAACATTAATTCGGGCAGATAGGGATAGAGAGATAGATAGGGATATCATAGATGCTGAAACATCAGAGACGGAGGATTTAAGCCTCAAACTGGCGCTGGCTGCAGGAAGAGGCGCCGCACTCCCGCAAGAAGAAAAGGCTGCAAAAGAACTCTCAGCAGATAAAAAACTGCTCTATGTTAAAGCTCCTAAAGACACAGAGGCAGGCGCACAATTTCCGGAAAAGATGATATACGCCGCGCCAGCCGAAGATATAAAAAAGAAAGCGCTCGGAATAGCCATCCTGTTTGCTCTCGCGGCGGCAGGCATATTGTTAACATACAAATTTTTTTAACCATCCTCAATTTGCATACCCGGCAGGTTTCATATGGTAGAATATCTTCATGGCAGAGAATTCTCTCAGACTCCTGCAGGAAAGAATAGACTCTGTAATAAAAGGCAAACAGAGCGCTGTTAAGATGGCAGTTGTTACCCTCCTTGGAAGAGGCCATCTGATTATCGAGGACGTTCCGGGCGTTGGAAAGACAACCCTTGCATTCACGCTTGCAAAGGCTACGAACTGCTCATTCCAGAGGATTCAGTTCACAAGCGACCTCCTTCCTACAGATATTATCGGAGTAAGCATATATAATCCCGACACAAAGAACTTTGAATTCAAGGAAGGGCCTATATTTGCAAACATAGTCCTTGCCGACGAAATAAACAGGACGAACCCTAAAACCCAGTCAGCGCTCCTTGAAGCTATGAATGAGAGAAGGGTTTCCGTTGACAGAAAAACATATACGCTCCCTGAGCCTTTCATGGTCATTGCAACGCAGAATCCAACTGAGTATCACGGAACGTTTCCGCTGCCTGAAAGCCAGATTGACAGGTTTATGATGCATCTTAAGCTCGGATACCCTGAAACAGGATACGAAAAACAGGCGCTCCTCGGACAGTCAAGCCTTGAGTTCCTTGAAAATATGCAGCCAGTGATAACAGGAGACGAGATACTCAGGATGCAGAAAGAGGTTGATTATGTGAAAGTTGATGACAGCCTTCTTGATTATCTAATGGCTGTAATAACCGCTACAAGAAACAATGAAAAGATAAGGCTCGGCGCAAGCACAAGAGGGGCGCAGTTTTTGCTTAAGGCTGCAAAGGCAAATGCGTACTATGAAGGAAGGGATTACATTGTCCCCGATGATATAAAAAATCTCGCATCAACCGTCCTCGGACACAGGCTGATACTCAAAGCAAGAACTTCTGCGTCTGACGCGGAGGAGATAATGAAGGGAATACTGGAGCGCATCCCCGTGCCGGTGTAAAGATGCAAGATAAAAATATCATGTATCATGCATCGTGCATCATACATCGTAAATAATGAGGCCTACAAAAGAGGGTATAAGGTTTCTGCTTGCAACGCTCCTCATAGCAGTTGCCGCCTTTAACACAGGAAATAACCTTATCTTTCTCATCCTTGCCATGATGCTCTCCATGATTCTGCTCTCTGTGGTAATTCTCAGATATAATCTGAAAAGTCTGACTCTCGCTTTTTCCGTTGCGCAGCCTGTCTTTGTAAAAAACAGAGCGGTCTTTAAAGTATCACTGTCCAATAAGAAAAAACTCATGCCTTCATATTCCATACATGTAACTATTCCCAAAGGCATCGCCGGACAATGCGTTGTGCCTTATGTCCCTCCATTATCACATACCATAACAGACATGGAAAGCACATTTACAAAAAGGGGAATATACAGATACGGAGATTTCACGTTTGAAAGCACGTTTCCCTTCTCGCTGTTCAGGAAAAATATTAAAGCACATCTTGGAGGAGAGGTCATAGTATATCCTGAGATAAAAGAAATAGATGAATTAATACCCGAACTGACGAAGACTGATTATACAGCACATACCACCCGCCATGCCCCCGGAGATGAATTCCTGACGATACGCGAATTCAGATATGGAGACAGCGTACGCCGGATACAATGGAAGACCTCCGCAAAAACAGGAAAACTCATGGTGAAAGATACAGGCACGGATGAGCCGAGGCTTCTTACAATAATACTGGACAACATCAAACCACTGCACGCGGAATCCTTTGAAAAGGCCGTATCATTCGCAGCATCGCTTGCAGACAGATTTATCAGGCTCGGTTTCTTTGTAAGGCTCATAACCTGCAAAAAGCTCATACCTTTTGGAAGCGGGCTGGAACACTTATTCAAAATACTTGACGCCCTTGCTGTCATAGATGAAGACGATACATGGGAATGTCCGATGATGGACGAGATGCACGGGACAGGCGTTCTGATATTAAAATCAGACGAGTCCGCATTAAAAAAGGCTGCGCCTGCGTGCAGCATGGTGGTTTATGCCCCGGATTTATAAGGTGCTTACAGCGCTCCTTGCAGTTACAGGCTGTGCAGGGCTTTTCATAACAGGGCCGTTAAATCCTGTTATGCTCATACCGGCTTTGGGGTTAATTCCGGGATATATCAGGCTATGGAAAGATATGCCCCCTGCGCAAAAGTGGATAGTGAACAGCCTTTCGGTGTCTGCGCTATTTCTTTTCGCATTTGACGCATTGATAGTGACCGGAGACTTTTTTATCGCTGTTGCGCATCTTACAATCGTATTTCAGGCAATAAAAAGTTTTGACCTCAAGGAGCCGTGGGACCATCTTCAGGTGTATTTCATGTCCTTATTACAATTGATTATCGCCTCCGAACTTACAAGATCTATAGTCTTCGGAGCTGTATTTATCATCTTCCTTATAGCCCTCGTCACGGCAATGGTTATTTCGCATTTTCTGAAGGAGGGCACTTACAGGAAGATAAAACTCAAAATGCCTGTGACAGTTATATCCATCCTCACGCTTCTTACAACAGGCATGTTTTTCATTTCCGCTCCAAGGGTAAAAGGAGGCATCGTAGGGAAAAGCCGCGTGACAGGAATAAAAACTGCGGGTTTTTCCGAAAAGGTAGCTTTCGGCTCATTCGGCGAAGTGAAACTTGATTCCACAATTGTAATGAGAGTTGAGATGCCTGAAAAAACGCCGGCCCAGCTTTACTGGAGAGGCATGACACTGGATTACTTTGACGGAACATCATGGCTGGACACCATAAAGAAAAGAGACAGGGTCAGTAAATACGAAAATATCTTTGTTATCCTGCCTGTATCTCTTGATAACGCCACTGTGCAAAAGATATTTATAGAGCCGATAGACTCTGATGTTATATTCGGATTGGGGAGTATTGTGGGAATAGAGATTGATCTTAGAGCTATGTTCACTGACGGCTCGGGAGCAGTTTTTGCTCCTGAAAAATCACCCAAACGGCTGGCTTATACGGCATACAGCGTATTGGAAGAACAACCTGCATCAGATAATATTTCGGATTATCTCCAGTTTCCTTCTAAACTTGAAAAAATAGGTAAATTTACAGATGAAATTACAAAAAACTCAAAAACCGGCATTGAGAAAGCATCTAAAATAGAGAACTATCTTAAAACCAACTACAAATACTCTCTGAAAACCGCGCCTCCTGCAGCAGGCACAAACCCGATAGAAAATTTCCTTTTTAATTCAAAGGCGGGTTATTGTGAACATTATGCAACCGCAATGGCGCTAATGCTGAGACGTGCCGGAATTCCATCAAGGATTGTCACCGGCTTTGCCGGAGGAGAGAAGAACAAATACGGAGGCTACATCATAGTAAGGCAGAGCGACGCCCATTCATGGGTCGAAGCTGTTATTGACAGAAGATGGAAGAGATTTGATCCAACTCCGCCTGCGCCTCAGTTTAAGATGCCGTCTCTCCCTTCCCTGTATATTGACTCCCTGCGACTGAAATGGTACAGATATGTCGTAAACTTCAACTCATCAGACCAGAAGAATTTAATCAGCTATATTTCAATGCCGTTTGTAAAAATACCGAAGATACCTGAAATCAGAATTGACGGACTAAAAGCAGTATTTTATATATTCCTAATCGCAGGCTTTATGGCAATAACTATATTTCTCCTGAGCCGTATTAAAATTCGAAGATATGGTTTTGTAACAGCGGATTATATGAGGTTCAGGCGCTATCTGAAACGCAAAGGCGCAAAAATTACAGCATCCTCTACGCCGTCTGACATAGCAGAAGAGGCGTCAAAACTCGGCATGAGTGAAAAGGCTTTTGAGTTCATAAGGCTGTATGAGATGGCAAGGTTCGGAGGGAAAGAACTCAGTAGTGACCAAAAAGAAAGATACAAGTCCATAAATAAAAACATCCGATAGCTCAGGCACAACTGCCTTCACAACCTTCATCCGCAGCAGTCGCTTCCAGACTGCTCCCCACAGTCGCAGGAAGGCGGCCCGCCTGTTATCATGCCGTTAATTATTGCCGCCGCACAGCCTACCCCTGAATTAACTTTTATAGCTCCGAATTCGCAGTTGTTGGCGCAGGCTCCGCATTCCATGCACCTGTCCCTGTCAGCAACAAAAGCCTTTTTGTCCCGGAGCAAAAAAACTCCGTGAGGGCATACCTCAATACACCTGCCGCAGCCTGTGCATTTCTCCTGAAAAAATTCAAGTGTTACAACATCAACAAGATATTTCATCTGATAACATCCTTTCATGAGGCTGTGTCTGTTTTATATAACCCTCCACTGCGAGAGTTTGTATATAATTAATATTAACAGAGAAAGGGCTGTCGCAGTCAAATAAACAGGAACACCTATCTTAAGTTCCTTCTTCACGCCTGACATGCTTGTAAAGGTTGTAGAGCCTGTGAACTGGAGCGCTATGTATGAACTTGCAAGAGGGAAAAAGATATATGCCGCTGCGAGAGGCAGAAGGCTTTTATAATACCAAAGTTCAATGCCCTTCATTAAAACAAATACCGCAATCATGCCTGTCAGCCATCCCTTAACAGCAAAGGACCTGAACGGAATAAAAGGAAGCAGGAGAGGTGTTATGAAGGCGCCGGTAAAAACAGCCATTAACCCAAAAATCAGAAATGGCATACCCCCTTCCCAGGCGTCTTTAAATAAAATGCCTGACGGCTGGAGTCCAAATAAAACCAGCGCAATCAGAGCAAAGAGAGGAAACTTTTTCATTGCAGGATTAATCTCCATGGGCGTAAGCACAAGCCTGTCCAGCATATTGAACCGCGCCAACCGCATCTCAGGCGTTTTGACATGCCCTGCCCTAATGTAAGCAGGGATGTCTTTTGCATAAACAGGCCCGAAATAAACCCTGAAGCCTGTCCTTTGCTGGACTATCCTCGCATTGACCCCTACTGCGCCAAGCTGAGGAATAATTATTCTTCTGTGAGTGACTACGTTGTGCAGGTTAGTTTCATTGATGCGGCTGATAAGCTCATTTGTTCCAAATGTGCCCTTGCCGGCCGCGCACCAGACATTGATGCCCTTTGTGTCAAGAACAATTATCCAAACATTCAGCCCTTTTAATTCCCTTCTCAATATGTCAAAGCTCAGCTTGTAGTTTGCGGTTACAAAAACATCTGATTCTACACTTGGCTCGCCAACAGCATACAACCCAGGTCTGACTGTGTATCTCATGCGGAAAGAGCTTATCCTGCACTTAATCTCTCCCAGACGGTCCTTCCATGTCCATTCTGATGAAACCTTACTGACGGCCGGTTGTCCTGCCGCTTTTTTCACCCCGACCGCTCGGGGCAAGAAAGATAATTTTTCAATTCCCATTCTGCTTTACTCCTTTTCTATGCCCTTTATCGCCAGAAATTTGCAGTCCTATCTTCTACTTTAAACCAGTATAATATATTTTGCCATATCCGATATTTTCTTTTGTATTGAACTTTCAGCGCCTGATGTTATTAAATATCTATATCCGATGACCCTAACCCAG
>MNVK01000122.1 GCA_001871685.1 Nitrospirae bacterium CG1_02_44_142 | reverse complement strand
TTTCCAATTTTTATTTTGTCGGTAGACATAAATTTACTTACCTCTTCTTCACATCCCGTTTAATCCCTATTTTCAGAATTATTTTAATTCTTTTTTGCTCCACAAAAGAAGTTTAGCCCAATAGACAATTTTGAATCAAGGATTATATGTCCTATTGCTCTGATTCTCATACCAACCCGATAAGGTATAATAAATCATGTTTAAAGACCGTGATTATGACGTAATTGTTATCGGCGCGGGACACGCAGGCTGCGAGGCAGCGCTTGCTTCCTCTCGCATGGGCCTTTCCACATGCCTTTTCACCATTAACCTTGATACAATCGCGCAGATGCCGTGCAACCCGGCCATAGGAGGGCTTGCAAAGGGGCATCTCGTCAGAGAAATAGACGCCCTCGGCGGGGAAATGGCAAAGATAACTGACAACGCAGGAATTCAGTTCAGGATACTGAACAAGTCAAAGGGGCCTGCTGTGTGGTCCTTGAGGGCGCAGGCAGACAGGGTCTTGTATAAACTTGCAATGAGAAAGGTTCTTGAGTCTCAAGAAAATCTTGATATAAAGCAGGCATTCGTAGATGAAATTGCGGTGGAAGATGGAAAAGTAAAAGGCATTCTTACGTCATTGGGGATATTCTACGGAGCAAAGGCAGTGATAGTGACAACAGGGACATTCCTCAAGGGATTAATGCACATAGGTTTTGAGAACTTCTCTGCAGGCAGGGCTGGAGAATTCCCTTCTATCGGCTTATCAGAATCATTAAAAGAACTCGGGCTTGAGATGGGGCGGCTTAAGACAGGGACGCCTCCGAGACTTGACGCAAAGACAATAGATTTCTCAAAGACAGAGCCTCAATACGGGGATGACCCTCCTGTTCCGTTCTCCCACAGCACAGAGAAGATAACGAATCCGCAGCTTCCCTGTTTCATAACATATACTAATTCTGAAACTCACACAGTAATCCGCGAAAACTTAGACCGTTCGCCATTATACAGCGGAAGGATACAGGGAATCGGGCCGAGATATTGCCCTTCAATAGAAGATAAGGTTATACGTTTTTCTGAAAAACCGAGGCATCAGGTTTTCCTTGAACCTGAAGGGCTTGAGACAAAAGAATATTATGCAAACGGCATATCCACAAGCCTTCCTTATGATGTGCAGGTAAAACTTGTGCGGACAATCCCGGGGCTGGAAGCCGCAGAGATAATGCGCCCCGGCTATGCCATTGAATACGATTTTGTTTATCCCACACAGTTAAAACACAACCTGGAAACAAAACGCATTGAGGGGCTTTTCCTTGCAGGACAGATTAACGGGACTTCGGGATATGAGGAGGCTGCGGCTCAGGGCCTAATGGCAGGTATTAATGCATCGCTGAAAATTCAGGGGAAAGAGCCTCTAATACTTGAAAGGCACGAGGCTTATATCGGAGTTTTAATTGACGACCTTATAACAAAAGGCACGTCCGAGCCTTACAGAATGTTCACATCACGCGCAGAATACAGACTGCTTCTGAGGCATGATAACGCTGATTTGCGGCTGATGGAAAAGGGGTTTGACACAGGGCTCATCAGCAGCAGAACTTTCAAAAGATTTGAAGAAAAAAAGAGGCTCATCGCGAAAGAAATTGACAGGCTCAAGAAAACCAGGCTTAAGCCCTCCGAGGTTAATGAAACTCTCATAAGGCTTGCTGCATCTCCTGTATCGGAAAACATCAGCCTTGAGCATCTTTTAAAAAGGCCTGAGATTGTATATAATCTTATCAGAACGCTCTCCCCCCCTGAAAAGACTTTGGCGCCTGACATAGAAAATCAGGTTGAGATACAGATAAAATATGAGGGGTATATCCTCAAGCAGACAGAAATGGCGAAAAAGCTTAAAAAGATGGAAGGCAAAAAAATACCGGACAATTTTGACTATGCTGCCATAAACGGGCTTTCAACGGAGGTTCTTGAAAAACTTCAGAAGATAATGCCTGCTAATATAGGGCAGGCAGGCAGGATTCCGGGAATTACGCCGGCAGCTCTGTCGCTTCTGCTGATATGCATAGAGAAAAGAAAAAGACAGAGAGAGCTTAAATCTTAAATATGAAGATAAAAAAGAAATTTAATATCATAACGCTGATAATTATTGCGGTTACGGTATCAACGCAGTATGCTTTTTATCATCTTGCCATGCGCTGGTTTGAAGGCAAAACAGCTCTCATACTATGCCTTGTTAGCTGCATCTCCCTGGCGGTAATTGCGCTCCTCTTTATAAGAAGCTATGTGACAAAGAAGATAGTCCTGCCGCTAAAAAACATTCACGCCGACAGTTTATCAATGATAACCGAAATCAGTAAAGGAAACTTTAATAATAAGATTGCCGTTAAAACAGGCGATGAGATTGAAGAACTTGCAGATAATTTCAACAAGATGGTTTCAGTCTTGCAGGGAAGAGCCGCAATGCTCAAAGAGGCGTCGGAAAAGGAACAGCATGTCATAAGGGCGCTTGCGATGCTTGCCGAGATGATGGGTTTTATAACCTCAGAGGTTAAATTTGAGTCAATCCTCCAGACCTTTCTTGAAATGACAAGAAGCCTCTTGAAGGTTGAGCACAGCGGAATTTTCATATTTGAGGGAGAGTCAAAAGAGCTTAAACTTTTCAAGACTACAATTAAAAGCAACGCCCCCGCATCTCTTGACTGCGCTAATGCAATGCTCACCGGACCTCTCGGAGAGGCGATTAAAACCTCATCCGCATTAAGAATAAATGAGGTTACAGCCGAATTCCCGTCCGGCCATCCTGCCGTCAAAAATTTTATAGCCCTCCCGCTCTTCTCATCAAATAACAAGATGTCAGCGCTTTTAATCACAGTGAACAAGAACGGCGGTTTTACTCCAGACGATGAAGACACGCTTTTTAATTTTGCATTCCAGGCTTTTCAGGCGCTGGTCCTTCATGAAGAGATTGCGCGGCTTGCCGTAACAGACGGGCTTACAGGGCTTAACAATCACAGGGCTTTTCAGGAAAAACTGTCTGAAGAAATAAATAGGGCAGAGAGGTATTTCAAGTTATTTTCTTTAATTATGCTTGACATAGACCATTTTAAGTCTTTCAACGACACTTACGGCCATCAGACAGGAGACCGCGCCCTAAAGGCAATATCAAAGATTATTCGCGATGAACTGAGGACTGTTGATTTCCCTGCAAGGTACGGCGGAGAGGAATTTATAATTATACTGCCCGAGACAGAATGCGAAGGAGCCGTGATTGTTGCAGAGAGGATAAGGAACGCCGTGGCTGAGCACCCATTCACATCGGAAGGCGGAGAAAGGCTGCTGCTTACTATAAGCTCAGGAGTGGCGTGTTATCCGGACGCCGCAGCCTCAAAAGAAGATTTGATAAAGAAAGCGGACCAGGCGCTATATCTTGCAAAAGACCGAGGAAGAAACACGGTATGCACATATCAGGATACCATTGCAGAGGCAATCAAAGAAATTCCCGAAGAGATAGACGGCATCCTTAAAGACCCTGAATTAAAAGATATAGAAAAAATCGCAAAGGGAATTGACTCAAAATCACACTATACAAAGGGGCATTCAATTGAGGTCGCAGCCTATGCCGTAATGCTGGGCAAATATTTGCATCTTGAACAGCCGCAGATGGAGAGCCTGAGGATTGCAGGCATACTCCATGACTTAGGGAATATAGGCATCCCTGAACATATCCTGAATAAACCTGGTCAACTTACACAGGAGGAAAAGAGCATAATACAGGGGCATCCGGGGCTTGCTGAAATGGTGCTCATAAAATACCCTCTCATAGAAACTATCCTTCCTGCAATTTTATATCATCACGAAAGGTTTGACGGCAAGGGGTATCCTCTGGGATTAAAGGGAGGAGAGATTCCTCTCCTTGCGCGGCTGCTCTCTATTGTTGAGGCATATCAGGCAATGATATCCCCGCGTCCCCAGAGAAGAAGAAAGACAAAAGAAGAGGCTGTCGCAGAACTCAGGAAAGGGGCAGGTTCTCAATTTGACCCTGAGATAGCAAATGCATTCATTAAACTATTAGAGGAGAGAAACGCCGGTTCTGAGCAGTGACCTCCCTTGACTAAAGGCTCCGCTTAAGGCTTAAATAAGAATATGAAGAAAATAAAAACAGCGCTTTTGCTTATACCTATCATAGCTGTCTTATCATGTTCCGGAAAGCCTGCGACAAAACCCGCAGAGGTATTTGACGGCCCGAAGTCCTTCGCAAAGGCAAATGAACTGATGGACAAGCAGGAATACGAAGAGGCCAGGACAGCGCTCATGGAGATTAAAAACAGGGACCTGACAAAAAAGTATGCTCCGATGGCGCAGTTGAGAATTGCCGACTCATATACAAAGGAAGAGGAGACTGACCGCGCGGTTGAGGAATACAGGAAATTTTTGGATATTTATCCTGAGCATAAATACGCATCCTATGCCCAGTTCCAGATTGCGATGATTTATTTCAATCAGATAGAGGGCGCTGACCGCGGATACGGAGGGGCGTCAAAGGCTCTTGAAGAATTTGAAAAACTAAAACAAATGTTTCCGAGAAATCCTTATAGGGAAATTATGGCAGTCAGGATTGAGAAATGCAAAAATATCATAGCGGAGCACGAGTTTCTGGTCGGAACATTTTATTATAAGAAAGAGGCTTACCCCGCGGCAATTAAAAGATTTCAGGGAGTGCTCCGGAGATTTCCGGAATTTAAACAAGAGGCAGGCGTCCTGTATCAGCTGGCAATGTCCTATAAAAAACTCGGCGAGAAAAATAAGGCAGAGGAATATTTTAAGCTCCTCATAGAGAAGCATCCTAAAAACAGTCTCATCCCTCAGGCAAAGAAAGAACTGCTATCCATCAAAAAGTGAAGCGTAAAGCGTTAAGCGTAATGAATATGCCTCCCCAGCCCCCCCTTGATAAGGGGGGGATTACAGAGGGGGTGGGCGCAGCGCGCAGCACACCTGTTTACTACCCAGTATTTCTGAATCTTAACGGCAGAAAATGCGTCATTGCCGGCGGGGGCAAGGTAGCGGAAAGGAAGGCGCTGTCTCTGCTCAGGTCTGGCGCGGAGATAACCGTAATAAGCCCTGAATGCACGGAGAGGCTAAAGAAGGAGCATCTGCGAGGCCGCATAAAATATATCCCCCGAAGGTATAAAAAGGGCGACCTGAAAAACGCATTTCTCGTCATCGCTGCTACAGACTCTAATGAAACAAACAGGAAAATCTCAGAAGACGCCCTGCATCTTGTAAATGTTGTTGACATGCCTTCGCTCTGCAATTTTATAGTGCCCTCTGTCGTAAGGCGCGGCCCCTTAACGATTGCTGTCTCAACCTCAGGCATAAGCCCTTCAATGGCAAAGAATATCAGGAAAGAGCTTGAAGGACTCTACGGACGAGAATTCGCAGGACATCTGAACTACATTAAAAAAATGCGCGTAAAGGCTTTATCCGGGATTAAGAACGACAAAGAAAGGATAAAATTTTTGAGAGGACTATCATTGAACGCATGGGAAAAACTGCGCCCACCCAAAAAATGAATTTGCCAGGACATGTAAAAAATCACGCTCTGCTTATAAACTCCCTGAGCCATTTGCTCCTTGAAGGGTGCCTCAGTTTTCGGATTGCGCCTACCTCTATCTGCCTTATCCTCTCCCGCGTAACTTCAAATTTTTTTCCGACCTCGTCAAGCGTTTGAGGCGCGGCGTCATCCCCTATGCCAAATCTTTTCCTTAAAATCATCTGTTCCTTTGAATTGAGGGTGCAGAGCATTTTCTCTATCTGAGCCTTCAGGTCATTCTGTATTGCAGCGTCAAGGGGAGACAGAGCGGCCTTGTCCTCAATAAAATCACTGAGGTGGCTTTCTTCATCGTCTCCTATGGGGGTTTCAAGCGATACAGGCTCTCTTGACACCTTTAATATGCCCCTGACTTTTTCCACCGGCAGCTCAATCTTATAAGCAATTTCCTCTGCAAGAGGTTCTCTCCCAAGCTCCTGCACAAGCTCTCTTGTTGCCTTTATTATGCGGTTTATGGCCTCAACCATATGAACGGGAATTCTTATTGTCCGCGACTGGTCTGCAATAGCCCTGGTAACCGCCTGTCTTATCCACCAGGTCGCATAAGTGCTGAATTTATACCCCCTCCGGTATTCAAACTTATCACACGCCCTCATCAGGCCTATATTGCCTTCCTCTATCAGGTCGGAAAAACTCAACCCCTTCCCCATGTATTTTTTTGCTATGCTGATAACAAGTCTCAGGTTCGCCTCTATAAGCGCTCTCTTCGCTTCAAGAACTTCACACTCATCTTCTGTAAGAAGTTTCATTGTCTTTTTTGTTGCTTCTGCTTTAATGCCAAGCGCATCCTCTTTTTTTGCCAGCTCTTCCCGGCATTCATTGTAGGCGTTAATCAGAGCGCCTGCGCCGCCCTTCAGGTTTTTCTTCACCTTTATATCTTTGCCTGCATCAGCATTAATGCCGTTCTGCCTGAGCTTTCTTCTGATAGCCGAGAGCTTTCTGTATGTTTCATCAATGCCTGAAATTGCATTTTTTATTTCCTCGGAAAAAACAGCCACCGCACCCTCTTTTAACCGCAGCTTATCTATATTGTCCAGTATTTTAGCCGTATTATCCCCAAGCATACGAATTGCTTTTTCCCCTCCCGAACTGCCTTCACCAGCAAGCCTTTTAAGATATAGCTCTCTCTTTTCATACAGTTTCTTTATCTGAGCCGTTATATCAAAGAATCTCTTTCTTTCAACAAAGAGGTCTTCCTCAAATACATTCTCGCCATTCTGTGCTATCTCTGCTATCGGAGCGCTGCCTTTTTCAATCAGCTCTCCCAGAGCGATTAGTTTGCTGACTGCAAACGGGACGGCAAAAATAACCTCCGCTATTTTCCTTCTGCCGCTTTCAATCCTTTTCGCTATCTCAACTTCCCCCGCTTTTGTGAGAAGGGGAACACTGCTCATCTCTTTTAAATATATCTTGACAGGGTCATGCTCCGTATCCTCAAGAAGAGGCTTCTCTGTCAACTCTTCTACAAACTCCTCTTCCAGAGCCTCCCCCAGCAAAGGCAGCCCCTCTCTGTCTTCATCTCCGTCAAAAGGCTCAGTCCTTTCTCTCATCCGTTCTCCTCTCTATGCGGATTTTTTATTTCTTGTTTTTCTATTAATAGGGCGCGTAAAAGTTTTTGATCCCCTATCTTTTGCGCCTCTCTTATCCTCTCCTCCAAGGCGCAATATGTTACGCCTCTCATACAATCCCTGATATTCTTATCAACATATTCAAGATCAAATCCGGGATTAAGCGAAAGCCTTGTGATAAGCGCCTTTCCTTCATCATTTAGAATACCGAGCATCGTATTCATATTCAACCTTTCGCCTAACGGTTTAATTTCCTGAAAAATCTGTCTTACTATGGGATTGCGGACTCTGTCAATGTTGAGATTAGCAAAAATATGCGGCGCCCTATCGGGAAATGCTACTATGGCGCTAAGAAGCAAAACTTCTTCATCGTAGAAAAAACCGGCAGTTTTTGAGACGCCGGCTGCTTTAGCTGTGCCTGCTCTTTGTTCATACCTTTTAGTCTCCCCTCTGAGAACAGCTTCCCTTATCCCTGACTTTTCCGCTAATTCCTTGAACAACTCTTCTCTCAGGATTAAATCCTTTGCATTGTCTATTATCCCGATAGCTGTCCTGACATTGTCTGACTTATCTCCCTTCAATCTAAGAATAAAATCTACCATGGACTCTGTCTTTGACAGTTTAATCTGGAAGGCTCGGCTTCCGTTTTCCCTGAGAAAACTGTCAGGGTCGTCTCCCTCGGGAAGAAGCAATACCTTGCTCGTAAATCCATGCTCATAGAGAATTGACAGCGACCTCTTCGCAGCGGCAATGCCTGCCGCATCGCTGTCAAAGACTATAAGAACTTTTTTTGTAAACCTTCCAAGTTTTTTGAGATGTCCTGCTGTCAGCGCAGTGCCCAGAGGAGCAGCCACATTTAGGAAGCCATGCTGGCAGCACATGATTACATCAAGATACCCCTCTACAATCATGACATAACCCTTTTTCCTTATCTCATCCTTTGCGGCATTAAGCCCGTAAAGGGTTTCACCCTTTTTAAACAGTAAAGTCTCAGGAGAATTGAGATACTTAGGCATTGAGTCGTCAACAGCCCTTCCGCCAAAAGCGACAGCATCCCCTTGTATATTGAATATCGGAAACATAATCCTGTTTTTGAAAACATCATGCAGCCCGCTTTCTCCGGTGAAGACAAGCCCTGATTGTGTGATGAGAGAATCATCAAACCCATTGGCCTTCAGGTGGTCATAAAGAACCTTTCTCCCCCTGTCCGCATACCCGAGAGAGAATGCCTCAACCATTTCCAGACTTACCCCCCTATTGTCAAGATACGCAATAGCTGTTTTTGATTTTTTTAGATTCCCTGTAAATGTATTCAATGCCTCTTTCTGAATAACATAAAGCCTTTCTTTTCTTTCAGTCAGACTGTCGTCAAACCTGAAGCCCGAAAGCTGCACGCCAGCCTTTTTGGCAAGCATCTTGAGCGCCTCCTGAAAATTAAGGTTTTCATATTTCATTACAAAACCGAATATGTCTCCTCCTGCTCCGCACCCGAAACAATGAAATATCTGTTTGCTCTGGCTTACCATAAATGACGGGGTTTTTTCTGCATGGAAGGGGCAGGCTGCCCTATAGTTCTGTCCTGCCTTTTTGAGTTCTATATAATCCGAAACCAGTTCTACTATATCTATGCGCGACTTTATGTCATCAAGGATTCTGTCTGTTTTCATATCTTTTACAGTGAATAGAGCAGTAGAGCAACAGAGCAGTAGGAAGATACAACTGCAAAAACTTTTTCTTTATCTCCTGCTCTACTGGACTGCTGCTCTTATCTCTCTGTTCATTGCTAATTCCTGTTGACTCTTTTGAAACCGGAACACTCAAGAATCTCAAACGATAAGTCTTTGAATAATTTATCCAGAAGCAGGTTCAGCCCGAGATTGTCGCTTGCGATATGTCCCGCAATAACAACATTGAGATGGTTTTTCTCAGCTTCTTTGCGGTGTTCTTCGCTGAGATGCATAGCAACTATTGTGTTTACCCCGCCTGCTGTCAGACTTTCAAATATCTCCTTTGAGCCCTCTGTGCCGCCTGTCATATCAACAAATATCCTGCCGGCGCTTCTGTTTTTAGGGCCGATTAATATCTTCGGGCCTGCGCCGTTAAAGCTGGCCGTTCTGTATTCAGGTATGCCTTTCAATGCCTCCAGCACATCGGAAACCCTGTAAGGTTTCTTTTCATCAAAAAGCCTCTGCAGATAAGTTGCAACCATATTATCGGCAGGTGTATGAAGACAGATAAATGGAATGCCCAAAAGCCTTGCAGCATCAACCGCCCTTGTGTGATTAACAGGCATAAGTCTTCTCTCAACCTCTTTTATCCTGCCTTCCATAAGGTCTTCGGCTACATTTATGGGCACCCCGAATCTATGCAGTATGTCTGACTGCATCTGCATAACACCATAGAGATTTGCGTAGGCCCGGCCCTCGGGATGATGAGAGATTAGCAGGTCTATGCTCTTCCCTTTTGCCTTCAGGTTTTCGGCAAGCAATAACTCGCCAACCTCTATATCTATTCCGACAAGGGCGGATTTTATCTTTTCTTCGCCGGAGCCGTTTAATATCCTTGAATCAGAATACGGGTTTTCAAGCGTCTCGCTGTCAAAAAATTCTTTTTCGTCCTCCTTGAGTTTCTCAAAATCTTTTTTCCTGACGTCAAGTTCTTTCAGAACAGCGTCTTTCCCGCGGGGGTCATTCTCAATGCCCGCGGCTACAGCCTTTTTGTAGAGTTCTTTAATGGTCATCTGGAATCCTTTTTATCGGAGATTTAATGGTTTATTCTATTTGTTGTCTTTTCTGTTTGTCAATTGCTTTCGCTATCATATAAATAAAAAACTTCAAAATTTATTTTATGCTACCACCGGCAGGGATAAGTATGCTATATTATATCGTAATGCGTAAATACATATTTTTTATTTTTATATTCATTGCCGCATCTATGCTGAATGTGCCGCTGTCATACGGCAGCAGCAATGCCGACCATGACTGCACAAAATGCCATAAGCTGTCCTTAGACGAAGCGCAAAATATAGTTCAGGGAGGCATACCTGCTTCCAGGGTTCTTGAAATAAACCCGGGCGCTGTCAAAGGCGTATGGGAGGTCGTATTTGAAGTAAGAGGGCAGAAGGGAATAGTCTATATAGGCCTTTCAAAAGAACTTCTCATCTCAGGCGAAATGTTTGACCTCAAGGCAAAGAGAAATCTCACGGGCGAAAGACTTGCCAATCTCAATAGGATAGATATATCGAAGATACCTCTTGACGGCGCCTTAGTAATGGGCGACAAAAACGCGCCAAAGAAGGTTATTGTCTTTACAGACCCCGAGTGACCCTTCTGCGGAAAACTTCATCTGGAGATGAAGAAGGTTCTGGAAAAAAGAAAAGATATAGCCTTTTATCTCAAGCTGTTCCCTCTGGTAAAGATACATCCGAAGGCTTATGAAAAATCGATGACAATAGCATGCAAAAAGTCATTAGCGCTTCTTGAAGACAACTTCGCCGGCAAAAAACTTCCTCCTCCTGAATGCAAAACCAAAGAGATAGATGAAAACCTAAAACTTGGGGAAAGTCTCGGTATCACAGGCACTCCTGCAATTATATTCCCTGACGGAAGCATCGCTCCCGGGGTAATGGCTGCCGAAGCCTTAATCTCGCGGATTGACAGAAAACCTTAAGCTGCCTGATTCTAACCCTGTCGCGTGAATAATGGTGCCGGTGGAGAGACTTGAACTCTCACGGGGTCGCCCCCACCGGATTTTGAGTCCCAATAACCTTATTTTTAGCTGTTGAATTAACCCTCTGATAATAAAGAAATAATCTTTGTTATCAGAGGGTTTCCTTTTTTTATTAGGTCAGCACGGGTCAGCCTGAATCAGGTGAGATTTTAACTCAGCGGGCACAAAATAGGCACATTGGGTAGTAATTGACGCCCTGATTTTACTCTAAATATCTTCTGACGGTTAATTCATGTCTGAACAAACCCTGAACAGATTTTTGCAAGACGGTATTGGGCTTATGCTGATTTTCACTTGTAAAGAGATGCGCCTCTGGTGATATAATTGATTAACCAGTCCCCCGACTTTTTCAGGCCATAGGATTTGTCTGGTATGGCGGGGTGAGGGGGACTTTTGAATATAACGCCCCGCCCTTAAAATTTTAGCTTTTGTTTTTACCAAATATACGCTCCATTGCGGCTAACCATTCCTTTGCCTTCTTTGCAGCAATATCTTCGGAATATCCCTCTTTAAGGAATCCAGCAAAAAGCTCCATCTCCTCTTCTTCAGGAGTCATGTCTTCTGTTGTAGTCACAATTACACCTGAGCATCCTCCTGATTCCCTGAGTATTGCATCTATCTTGTCGCTTAATTCCAAAATCCTGGGATTTAGCTTTTTAGTCCTTTCTCTTATGTCGTCTCTGTGCGCCATATTAGTCCTTTCTTGAAACCTTCAGGTTTTTATCCTTTGTTGCAGTTTTTGCCTGATATGTCTAAACAGGTATTCATATCTTTCATTTTTTGCTAATAATGATAAGCGGCCCAAAGAGAGCTGTCAGTATTTCAAACGGCGATAGATTTTTAGGGTCTTTCTCAGGAGTTCCCTTTATCAGGTCTTTTTCTTTGCATCTCAAAAGCCGCAGCAGTTCCTTGCTGATGGAGGTTTCATCTTCTATAACAATGTGTTTATAAGCGTATTCCGAAAGCCAGCCATTTCCGCAGCGAAGGGTGGGACATGTAATTGCCACTATATCCTGATTGAATTCATCTAAAGAGCGGGTTAATATTCTCCTTGGGTCATCGTCTTCGATATGCCGGCAGCATTTACATCTTGGAGGAGTGGCTTTTGTATAGTTTGTTAATGCCATTTATGATTATTTTAACATTATGCTATTGTTTCGATATAAACATCTTCTGACAGTGGCTACAGAAATATAAATCATCCTCAATGTTCTTTACAGTTTTCCGTCTTCCGCAAAAAGGACATTTCGGCATATCCTTGTCTTGGTCCATTTTATCCTCCTCTTTTAAACTGAACTTTTTAAAGGCAAGAAACCGCTGCTTTTATAGTTGAAGCGTAATCTCCGGAAATAATCTCTGAAACTGAAAACCATTTAAGTTCGCGATATTTTCCGGTTTGCGGAAGAAGTAATTCGTTATTTTTTATTTCCAGAGAAAAAACGATAACAAGACAGTGTCTTCCATTTTTTCCCGGCGGCTGTCTGCGTAAGGGAAAAACAGACGAATTAATACATAAGAACTTAAGCCTATTAAGCTCAAGCACTAAATCAACCCCAAATCCCTCTCTCAAGACGCGACTTGCCGTTTCATACGGGGATTCTCCGGGCACCATTCTCCCGCCGATTGTCCACCATGTTCGCGGTTCTTCGCACCGTAAACCAAGCAGAACATTTCTCTCCGATGCTCCGCTGCTTACGGGCAAAACATCGACCGACGCCGGGACAAAATTATCATAAAACCTGCCTACTTCCTCTGGCGACAACCGGCATGGATGCTGATTAACCTCACCATAAACAATGTGATTTATGCAGTTTCCGGTATTTTTCATCTAATAACCTTCTTGTTAAAAAATGTCTCATTTCTCGTTTTTATTGAAACTATATTCCCCCTATTTCTTTTTCCCTGAACTTTTTTTCTTCAAATTCTTATCATCTGCCGGCTGTAATATTTCTGTTTTAACTGCTTTTGGCGCCTCGCTTTCTGCTTTTAGTTCAACAGGGTCCGTGACAGATTGCGCCTGATCAATTTTATCAAGAATCTGCCTAATCATATCATTTGCAATAGCGCTTACAACTGATTTCATAATGCTGTCTTCCCCCGTTAAATCCCGTCTTGCATTAGCGAGAGCCGTAATTGCCGAGTCAACCCTTATCTGAGAAAGGTCTTTGCTGAAGTCTGTGGCATATGTAACGCTGTCTCCCTCTTTGACATTTATATTGTGATAAATAACTTGTTCTCCGCTTGAAACACCAAGAACCTTCATAGAGCCGGTGAGCGATACACTGATATTTTCAGATATTTGCTTAAAATGCACATTCACATCTCTGCTACAGGAGCCGTTATATGGCTTGCCCTTATTATATCGTATGCAGTCATAAGACTCTGTGACTGTAGTCTGTCTGTTTTCTTGTTTTTGCACCGGTTTATTAAAGTAAACCTGAGAGAGCTTCCCAAATATCAGATAATGAACTCCCTTGAGCCGCTTAAATGTTGAGTACTCATCAGTAATGCCGGACA
>MNVK01000111.1 GCA_001871685.1 Nitrospirae bacterium CG1_02_44_142 | reverse complement strand
GCAGTAGTTATATAGCGGATATCGCAGATGAGCCGGGAATCCGCTCTTATCGTGATTGCCTGGCTTATTACGGCGCTGTGATAGCTCAGGCATACCTTAACCTTACCCAGGACCTACAAAGCCTTAAAATAAGTGTTTTAAAAGGCAGAAACGGTGAAATTAACGTTAAGGGCATGGGCTACGATGATTTTATCCTATTAGCGGATGCAGCGCTGCAGAAGGCATTACAGGGCTTCTCAAACGGTACAATTAAGAGAGTATATGAGCGTGTTATTAATGATACCGCCGGCTGCCAGTTCGATAGATCCGTTGAAAACATCAAATGCGGATCCTCACTTATGACACTGGGGACGATCCCTAAACTCGCGTATGGAGGAATTCATATATACGGCGGCCAGTATATGGGCTACCAAGGCAGCTACAAGCTCTCAAAATCATGGTCTTATCAGGATGCAATTGAAAAGTTGAAGGCAACCTCAAAGTACTCTAAGTGGGCGGCGGAAGTCGCAAAATACTCCGAGGAGCTGGAAAGCCAGGGCAGAACGAAAGAGGCAACAATGGTCCGTAAAAAGGCCTGGGAAATTGCTAAGTCCGGCAAGCAGACTGTGAACGTATCGCAGCTCCTGCAGCCGATGCATTAATAAAAAAAAGGAGGTGTTAAATGTCTAACCTTTTCAAGGTACTGCTTTTTACAAGCCCTGTTCTGGCTCTTGTAATGTTCTATGTGGTGAGTCAGCAATCCAAGGTTGATACCGAGATGAAGAAAGAGAATATCCAGCTTGAACGCAGCTGGAATGAAACCGAGGCTGAATTTGCAAAGGACAAAGGACAAAAACAGAAGTATGAAGCCAGGGTAAAGGAAGCAGAGGAAGAGTTAAAAATAATTAAAGAAAAAGAAAAAGAGAAGGAAAAGAAGTCAGAGGATTTTGAAAAGGAGTTTGAAAAGGCTATTGACGAATTTGGAAAAGAGAAAAAGTGATCGCATTAAATTTTTTGTACGAGGAGGTGAGACATGGCAACAGTAAAAGGCAAGCTGGATTGCTTTTGGGGCGCTGAAAAATGCGTGCCGGGCAGTAACATGGCTTGCTCGGGCTGCAAGGGCGGGTCAATAGGATATTAATTAAAAACTAAGACCTGGACTGCAAGGCTGATTAGCCGTGTTATAATAAAAACCGGTATTTTCAAGCCTTGTTGGTCCCGGAAAGGAGGAAGAAAAATAATGGGACTCTACAGGCGTAAAGACAAGAAAGGTAATAACAAGATATGGTGGATGTCTTTTGCTGCTGGTGGTAAATATTACAGACGAAGCACAAGTACAGAAGATAGAAAGCTTGCAGAAAAAATATTTGCCAAGATACAGGTGCAGCTTACTGAAGGCAAGTGGTTTGATATGGAGCAATCTACCCGAAGGACGCTTAATGAAATGATTGAGCGGTATGAAAACGAATATACCGACCACAAAGACTACTATCAGAAAGCACGGGACAAATCAATCTTTAAAGCCCTTAAGTGTTATTTTGGCGAGGATTGCACACTGGCCGATATTGAGAATATTATCGGCGGATACGAGCAATGGAGGAAGTCTAATGGTAGGAAGCCGGCAACAATATTAAAGGAACTCGCCGTATTGCGGAGGATGTTTAATGTCGCTCGTAAACAATGGAAATGGAAGATGATTAACCCTGTATCTGAAATTGAGTTGCCGAAGGTCAAAAACGGGAGAGTGAGATATTTAGAACCCGATGAAAGAGTGCGCCTGTTTGCCGCACTTGAGGAGGCCCCTAAAAAATGGCTTAAGCCCTTTATTATTGTCGCGCTTGATACAGGGCTAAGACTAACTAATTTATGCGAGCTGTTATGGTCTGAGGTAAACTTGTTTAACCGGATGATTACCATTAATGGGGAGAAGATGAAGAATGACGATTATATCGGTATTCCACTGACAGACAAGGCATATCAGACATTGAAAGAGCTGCATAAGGTTCAATGTGTGTCGGGGCATGTTTTTCATGACAACGGCCAGAAGCTCTATGATCGTAAGGTGCAGCGAGCTTTTAAAGAGGTTCTTAAAGAGGCAAAGATTGAAAATTTCCATTTCCATGACAACAGACACTCCTTTGCATCGTTACAAGTTCAATCAGGCACAGATTTATACGTGGTGCAAAAACTTTTAGGGCACAAAGACAACAGAATGACGCAAAGATATGCGCACCTGAATGTGGACTCCCTAAGGGATGCGATTTCAAGGCTTAATCGCACGAATTTATCACGACCAGAAGACTTCGGGCAGGCTGAATCAATGTAACTCATTGATTTTGTTGGCGGTCCCAACGGGATTCGAACCCGTGTTTTAGCCTTGAGAGGGCCACGTCCTAGGCCTCTAGACGATGGGACCATAACTACGGGGATTAGTGACTGGGGATTAGGGTTTGGTTCTAACCCCTAACAACTAACCCCTAACAACTAACCCCTAACAACTGTTTTTATTGGCTGGGGAGAGAGGATTCGAACCCCTATAAACAGCTCCAGAGGCTGCCGTCCTGCCGTTGGACGACTCCCCAAGACAAGTAAAAAGTTAAAAGTTAGAAATTAAAAGTTAAACTCTTAACTCTAAATCTGAATATATAAAATAATTGATATTGCCTGAACAAGTCAACATTACTCGTCAAATTAATATCTGCAGAAAGCGAAAGCTAATCCTGTCTGTAGTTTTGACCTGGTGAAAGGTTGCAAAAGATCCCTCATATATGGAAAATGTATATACTATGAAAAATTCAGTGTTTATCGCAATAGTCTTTTTTGTAATGTCTGTTTCTGTTTTGGCCCAGCCAAAGACTGATGTAAATATGAGGGCAAGCAAACAGGATGGAGTTCTTCGCCTTGTGTTTGAGGCTGAAGAGGCGTTCATAAAAAATACGAATGCCGCTGTATCTGGGACTCAGCTCATGATTGAGTTTCCCTCGGCTTTCAATATTATTTCCATGAAAGGCGCAGCGCTTGATACTTCCATGAAGGAAGGCATCTTTGCGGTTAATTTTAAGGAGACTTTTAACATAAAGGTTATGAGGCTTTCTTCTCCTGCGAGGTTTGTGATAGACATAGCGCCAAAGGCAGCGGCAGATATAAAACCGTGGTCAGATGGTATGTCGGCGCAGAAAATCTATGTCATTGACCCGGGGCATGGAGGATATGATTTTGGGGCCTCGGTCGGTAATTTTAAGGAAAAGGATATTGTTCTTTCTATTGCAAAGGGAATAGAAAATTTACTTGCAAAGAAAGGCAAAAAGGTTTTTCTTACGAGGAAGAGCGACCAGTTCATGTCTATCAGAGACCGGGCATTGTTTGCCAACCAGAAGATGGCTGAAATATTTGTAAGCATCCATGTTTCATCAGCGGAAGGATTCACTTTATATGTTCCAATTATCGGCGATGCAGGCTATGAGCCTACAGCGGCTTTATATGCTTTAAGTTTGAGACAGCAGAAATATTTGCATAAAAGCAGGGTCCTTGCCGAGGGCATATCCAGGGCAATAAAAGAGGAATTTAATCTTAATGCTGCGCTGAGAGAAATGCCTCTTCCGATACTTAATTCCGCAGCCGCGCCTGCGGTTTTAATAGAGATTCCGTCATTTAAGGTTATGAATTATGACCAGAATACCCGCGCAAGGCTTGCGGAGGCAATCGTAAAAGGATTTTCTTATTATGGCCAATAAAAAATATTTGTGGATACCGGCATTCCTCCTGCTTTTTGCGGCCGGCATGGCAGGCGGCTATTTTTATTTCTCAAAAGAATTTCCTTCGCAAACACCGCCTACAAAAGAGGCTGAAGAAAAAATCGGCAGTACGATAGAAGATATGTTCACTCTCAGAATCTACTATCCTGCAGGCGGAAGATTGCAGATGGAGGAGAGGAAGGCGCAGAGGAAGACGCCGCAGATGACTGCTGCGGAGGCGGTGATAAGCGAATTTCTTAAAGGCCCTGCTAACTCAAGCGTTTCGGAAATTCCCAAAGATGCAAAGCTTATAGGCTTATACAGGGGTGATGACGGTATTCTTTATGTGGACCTGTCGGATGAATTCAGGAGAAACTTCGGCGGCGATGCGGCAGCAGAGTTTCTGCTGCTGAGAGGGTTATATGAGAGCCTTATATCTAATGTGTATGATATAAGCGATGTGAAAATATTGATTGAGGGGAGAGAGACGGAAAGCCTCGGAGGGCATATATATCTTTCTTATCCGTTAAAGGATACGGTTTCTTCAAATGTGTCTGATTCGCCGGGACGGACAGGAGACAAGGAGAATAATTTCAGCGCCCGATGAATGAGATAAATAACAACAGTCCTATAGGAGTCTTTGATTCCGGAGTGGGCGGGCTTACGGCCCTCAAGGAGCTATTCAGGTTATTGCCGGATGAAAACACAATATATCTCGGAGATACGGCAAGAGTGCCTTACGGCATAAGGTCGCCTGAAACCGTGACAAGGTATTCTTTTGAGAATGTGCGGTTTCTCGCGTCAAAGGGCATAAAACTTCTTGTTGTTGCGTGCAATACCGCATCCTCTGTCAGTCTTGAAGCAATAAGGAAAAGCGTGTCTGTTCCGGTTATAGGCGTTATAGAGCCGGGCGCGAGCGAGGCGGTAAAGAGCACGAGGAATAAAAAAATAGGCGTAATAGGAACAGAGGCGACCATCAGAAGCAGCGCATATAAGAAGGCAATAGAAGCGATTGACGGCAGTGCGCAGGTATTCGGATTTTCATGCCCTCTCTTTGTCCCGCTGGTTGAGGAGGGGTGGATAGAAGGAGAAATCGCAATGATGATTGCGGAAAAATACTTAAGAAAGGTGAAAGAGAAGGGGGTGGATACTCTTGTTTTAGGATGCACGCATTATCCCCTGCTCAAAAAGGTTATTGCAGAGGTTATGGGCTCTGATATAAGGCTTATTGATTCTGCTGTTGAGGCAACTAAGAGAACAGCCGGGACATTGAAAAAAGACGGCATAGAGAGAAGAGTGAAGGAAAGACCGTCAAGGGAATTCTATGTTACAGACTCTCCTGAGAGGTTTATAATGGTAGGCGAGAGGTTTCTTCAGCAGAAGATAGAACGGATAGAAAAAATAGAGTTATAAATTTGGAGGATAGATGAGGATTGACAACAGAGCAAACACAGAACTGAGAAAATTGAAAATCACAAGAGGATTTGTAGGGACAGCGGAGGGTTCTGTGCTTATTGAGATGGGAAACACAAGGGTTATCTGCACGGCGTCAATAGAAGAAAAAGTCCCGCAGTTTCTGAAGGACCATAAAAAAGGATGGGTGACGGCAGAGTATTCAATGCTCCCGAAGTCGTCTCATACCAGGATAGTGCGCGAGTCAAGCTCGGGAAGGGTCGGCGGAAGAACGCACGAGATTCAGAGGCTTATAGGAAGGGCGTTAAGGTCGGTTGTTGACCTCGCCATGCTCGGTGAAAGGACAGTATGGATAGACTGCGATGTAATACAGGCGGACGGCAGCACAAGGACTGTGAGTATAACAGGAGCGTTTATCTGTCTTGCAGATGCGCTCAGGTATGCTCTTAAAACGGGGATGCTGGAAAGGATGCCGTTAAAAGATTACCTTGCTGCTGTCAGCGTGGGCATTGTGAATGGCGAGCCTGTTCTGGACCTTAGTTATGCGGAAGATTCTACGGCAGAGGTTGATATGAATGTCGTTATGACCGGCAGCGGGAATTTTGTTGAGGTGCAGGGCACGGCAGAGGGGATTCCATTTTCAAGAAAGACTCATGACAGGCTTATAGACCTGGCGGGAGACGGGATTAAGAAGCTGGTGGAAATTCAGAAAAGTATTGTGAAAATTGACGGCGTGCTGAGTTTTTAGATAATGTGGTAAAATATCAGGTATATATTCAAGGAGGAAGGTTTGAACAAGTATAGGAATCTGTTTGTCTGGATGCTGATGGCAGTGATGACAATACTCCTCTTTAATCTCCTGAATGCGCCGAAGAAGGTTGAAGAGGAGATGATATTCTCCGAATTCATAGCAAGGCTTGACGCCGGGAGCGTTGAAGAGGTTGTTATAACGGAAAACTATGTAACAGGACGTTTGAGAGACGGGAAAAAGTTTAAAACATATCTGGCTGTATACCCAGACCTTGTGAAGGATTTGAAGGCAAAAGGAGTGAAGATTACCGCAAAGCCTCCTGAACAGAATCCGTGGTATGTGAATTTCTTTTTCTCATGGGGGCCTATAATCTTTCTTGTTTTTATATGGATATTCTTTATGCGGCAGATGCAGACAGGAGGCAATAAGGCATTGTCTTTCGGAAAAAGCAAGGCAAAACTCATGTCTGATAAGGCTGTAAAGACAAACTTTTCCGATGTGGCGGGGATAGAAGAGGCGAAAGAAGAAGTGCAGGAGGTAATAGATTTTCTCAAGGCGCCCCAGACATTTTCAAAGCTCGGAGGCAAGATGCCCAAGGGTGTGCTTCTTGTGGGCGCCCCGGGCACAGGGAAGACCCTGCTTGCAAAGGCGATTGCGGGAGAAGCGGGAGTTCCGTTTTTTTCAATATCAGGCTCTGACTTTGTTGAGATGTTTGTCGGAGTCGGGGCGTCGCGTGTGAGGGATTTATTTGAGCAGGCAAAGAAAAGCGCGCCGTGCATAATCTTTATTGATGAGATAGACGCCGTCGGCCGGCATAGGGGCTCAGGTATCGGAGGCGGGCACGACGAAAGAGAACAGACATTAAATCAACTGCTGGTTGAGATGGATGGTTTTGAAGGGAATGAGGGCGTGATAATCCTGGCGGCAACCAACAGGCCGGATGTGCTGGACCCGGCGCTTCTAAGACCGGGCAGATTTGACAGGCAGGTTATTGTGTCTGTGCCTGACCTTAAGGGAAGGCATGAGATATTAAAGGTGCATACCAAGAATATACCGTTGGACGAAAATGTTAATCTTGAGATTATTGCGAGAGGGGCTCCCGGATTTTCAGGCGCTGACCTGGCGAATCTTGTAAATGAGGCGGCGCTTCTTGCCGCGAGAAAATCAAAGGCCAAGGTTGATATGTCTGACTTTGAATTTGCAAAGGATAAAGTCCTCATGGGTGTTGAGCGAAAGAGCATGATAATAAGCGATGTAGAAAAGAAGAATACGGCCTATCATGAGGCAGGGCACGCCCTGGTTGCAAAGCTTACCCCGGGAACAGACCCCATACATAAGGTAAGCATCATTCCCCGCGGAATGGCGCTCGGCGTAACGCAGCAGCTTCCTCTTGACGATAGATATACATATTCAAAGGATTATCTCTTAAAGACGCTTACAGTTTTTCTTGGCGGAAGGGCTGCTGAAGAAATTGCCTTAAAGCATATGACCACAGGCGCAGGCAATGACCTTGAACGCGCCACTGAGCTTGCAAGGCGGATGGTTACAGAATGGGGTATGAGCGAAAAGCTCGGCCCGCTGACCTTCGGCAAGAAAGACGAGCAGATATTCCTCGGAAGAGAGATAGCAAAGCATAAAGACTACAGCGAAAAGACCGCTGTGGACATTGACGAAGAGGTAAAGCGCTTAGTCATGGAGGCGTATGAAAGCGCAAAGGCTATTGTTTCTGAGAATTTTGATTTCCTTGACGCCCTTGCAAAGGCGCTTCTTGAAAAAGAGACATTGGACGCCGTAGAGATAGAGGCGCTTGTAAAAGAATTTGAATCAAAAAAGGTTTTGCAGACTTGAAGCTGACATGGCAGAGTTTCTCTCTGGATTTCTCTAAAAAAACCTGTCTCATGGGTATTCTTAATGTTACGCCTGATTCGTTTTCGGACGGAGGGCGGCATTTTGACAAAGCCTCTGCAATCAGAAGGGCTTATGAGATGGTTGAAGAAGGCGCTGATATCATTGACGTCGGCGGAGAATCAACAAGACCCGGCTCTGAGCCTGTTCCCCTTCAGGAAGAGATAGATAGAACTATTCCTGTCATTGAAGAGATTTCTAAAAAAATAAAAGTACCCGTATCAATTGACACCTACAAGGCAGAGGTCGCAAGGAGGGCCTTGGATGCAGGCGCGTCCATTGTTAATGACATAAGCGGGCTGCGCTTTGACCCTGAGATGCCGAAGGTTGTTTCTCAATATAAAGTCCCTGTTGTTATCATGCACATCAAAGGGATGCCCAAGGATATGCAGGCAAATCCAATATACGAAGCTCTTATCCCGGAGATTACGGATTACTTCAGAGAAAGCATAAGGCTTGCCGTTGAATCAGGAATAACTGAAGATAAAATCATAATAGACCCCGGAATCGGTTTTGGAAAGACCTTTGACCATAACCTTGAGATAATAAAAAACCTCCGTGAATTTACACTTCTTGAAAAACCATTGCTTGTGGGAGTATCAAGAAAGGCATTCATAGGAAAGATTCTTGGCGATGCCCCTGTGTCAGAGAGGCTTGAAGGCTCTGAGGCTGCGGCTGCAATCTCGATTTTAAACGGCGCAAACATTATCAGGGTTCATGATGTGAAGGAGATGAAAAAGGTTGCGCTTGTTGCAGATGCAATAAAAAGAATGAGCGTGAACTGAACAAATCAGTTTAAATACCTGTATCCAGCCGTTGGATTGCTGCTGTTATTGCTTTTAAATTAAGAAATCTATTATAATTTCAATTGTCTTTTCCTATAAAATTCAAAGGAGTTTGAATGGCAACTAAACACAAGATTCCGGGTTCTTCATGGAGGGCGTATATTGAAAGCGCCTTTTTTGCCAATTCTGTAAGAAAGGCGTCAATGGCTGAACTTTACAGGCTTGCAGTAAAACAGCCGGAGATTATAGTAACTTCTCATCCAATGTACAAACCCGGACAGTTCGGACTTCCAAAGGATGCGAAGGTTCTTGTTTCTAATGACGGCGGAATCGTGGGCCGCACGGCGAGGGCGAGACGTCTGGTCAGAGAGATGGGCAAGGAGAGGGATAGATATCTGCAGATACTCGGCGAGGCCATTTATCATTTTAACCGCAGGCCGGGATTATGGCTTGAAGGAATTGTCGGGCTGCATCCTGATTTTATGGTTAAGGCGCATCTGGTAGGCGCTGAGACTGATGCAAAGAATATGCTTGACTGGGGAATCAATTTTGCTCCGTGGATGAAGCCGTGGATAGATGCATACAAAAAATCACGGCCGCTTGATGAACCGGATATACTTGTATTTACTGACCCTGAGTGGTCTCATCCTGAGTTTCCAAACGGACTTGTTATTATTGATGAGGCGCAAAACTGCATTGCAATTCTCGGACTCAGGTATTTTGGCGAGAGGAAGAAGGGGACGCTGACGCTTGCCTGGACCATGGGAGTGCGCCAGAACATGGTTGCATGTCATGGAGGAATAAAGAAAATCGGCAGCAGGCCTCCCGTAGCTGTATTCGGCCTTTCAGGTTCCGGAAAATCTTCCATCACAAACAGCCCCGACCATGCAGGCGCTTTAAAAAAGACTGAAAGAGTGACTGTAATTCATGACGATGCATTTCTTATAGACCTGGAACATAATGTTACCGTGGCTCTTGAGCCGAGCCTCTTTGATAAGACAGACTCTGTAAGGTTTAATGACCCTGACATAAAGTATTTTTATTCAGCGCAGAATGTTGGCGCTACACTGCTCCCCGGCGGCAAGAGGAAAATAGTCTGTGAAGATATCAGGAATGACAATGGGCGGTGCATTAAATCAAGGGATATGTTCAACCATGCAAATTCCTGTGAGAGGCCGGGAATGGTTATATGGCTTCAAAAGGATACAAGCCTGCCGCCTATATGCAAGATAGATTCAGTGGGGCTTGCAGTTGCAATGGGCGCTTCCTTAAGCACGCTGCGCGCAAAAGGGGTTGAAAATGTGCCAAAGGAAGAACTTGCAAAGCTTGTGATAGAGCCGTTTGCAAACCCCTTCAGGGTGCATCCGCTTATGGTTGACTGTCATCAGTTCAAAAAGCTTTTCAAACTCGGAACCGGATGTTATATCATGAACACGCATGCGTTCGGCCTTCCTGATAATCTTATAGATATTCCAAAGGAACTATCGCTTGCAATAGTCACTGAACTTGTAAGAGGGAATATTGAGTGGAGAGGCTGGAAGGCATTTGAAGGGATGCTTCTTCCAAGAAACGGCAATGAGCTTTTCGGAAATGACTACGAAAAGAAATACAAGCCGGCAAGGGATCCTGAATATCTCAGCTTTCTCCGCGACAGGATGCAGGACAGGATTACATTCCTCTCAAACAAAAGGGATATTGAACACGACATGGAAAGCGCCTTTATAGACCCGCTGGTTGTTGCCAGGACAGTGATTGACAGGATAGTGCATCCGATTTGATATGATTAATCTCAGCGCAAAGGACAGGGAATTTTGGATTTTACAGATATAATCCGGCAGATAGTCCTCCTGGCTTTTCCTGTTCTCATAGCGGTTACATTCCATGAGCTGGCCCACGGTTATGTTGCAGACAGGCTCGGCGACCCGACTGCAAGGCTTGCAGGAAGGCTTACGATTAATCCGCTAAAACATCTGGACCCCATCGGCACTCTGGTATTTGTTGTTACGAGGATGATTGGCTGGGCCAAGCCGGTTCCTGTGAATCCGTATAATCTGAGAAACCCTAAAAGGGATATGATATGGGTGTCTCTCGCAGGGCCTGCGGCGAATTTGGTTATTGCTTTTATTGCGGCTGTTGTTTTCAGGTTTCTGCTGAATCTGCCTGTTTCTCCTTTTAGCGATCTTGGGCAAAAAATTCTTGCCCCTCTTATCCTGATAACTCAGATTACAGTTACGATTAATATCGGCCTTGGGGTTTTTAATCTGATTCCTGTGCCTCCGCTTGATGGAAGCAAGATATTGATGGGACTGCTGCCTTACAGGCAGGCGGCAGCTTACAGCAGGATTGAGCCTTACGGTTTTTTTATCCTGCTTGGGCTTATATTCCTGAGAATTACAGACTACGTCATAGTCCCGATAATAATTCTCATAAGATACCTTCTTTTGGGACAATGAAAGGTTAGTTATCCGATGATATAGCTTAAGGCCCTTTCCAAGGCTTTAAGCCCCTTTATCTCTTTCTGCATCAATGGGAACTGAAGCACGGGAAGGTTAAACTTTTTATGGATTTCCGTCAGATACCGCATCTGCATTTCCCGCCTGTTTTTAAAAAAGTCGTTTGTGCATACTTCCTCGGTCAGTATCATATTCGCAACGACCATCTGTGTATTTATGCCGGAGGCTTTCATGTCCAGCATTGCGCGGTATGACTCCAGGATTGGCGTGGATTCCGGATAAAGCACAATGCAGAAGGTTGTGCGGTTTTTGTCTTTGAGTATATCTATGATTTTTCTGAACCTGTTTTCTGCAGTTTCTTTTGCTGTTTTCGCCTCATCGGCAGAAACCATCATCTCTGCCTGTTTAGCGTAATCAAACGGCAGGTCAAGGAGCCTCAGGGTATGTCCTGTCGGAGCGGTGTCAAATACTACTGTATCGTATTCTTTGCTTTCTATGAACTGAGCGAATTTGTCAAACGCAGCCATTTCTTCAGTGCATGGGGAATTGAGTTCCTCTTCCATGGCCTTGAGCATATCCTCAGAATATTTCCCCCGCGCATCGCTTAAAACCCTCTCTTTATATTCCCTGAATGCCTCTTCCTGATCCACCATTACAGCATAGAGGTTGTCCGTAACCTTTACGGGTTTGCTTCCGACCCTTGCATCAAGCACTTCTCCGATATGCGCTGCAGGGTCAGTTGTTACAAGCAGCGTTTTAAAACCTTTTTGCGCGGTATAAACAGCGAAAATGCAGGATATGGTTGTCTTGCCCACACCGCCCTTGCCGGTGAAGAATACAGCCTTTGTCTTGCCATCGGGCAGGAACAGAGCGTCAATGTCAGGCTTTTCAATATTGCTGAGATGGTCGTTAGAATTAGGGAAACTCTTTTGGATTTGATTCCCCCTTAGCAAAGGGGGATTAAGGTGGTT
>MNVK01000072.1 GCA_001871685.1 Nitrospirae bacterium CG1_02_44_142 | reverse complement strand
CAAGAGGAAAAATTACAGGCGAGATTATTGCAAGAGGAACCAGCGTAAAAGCCGACTGCTTATATATCTTTTTTATTATTTCCGTCATCCCCATCGTATGTCTTCCTCGCCATTCTTATGAGTTCAAGAAAACCTGCAATTATCCCGAGCATCAAGAAGATTATAGTAAACCACGGAGAAGTATTGAAGAGCTTATCAAGTCCGTATCCCATAGCAAGTCCGACAAATGTTGCAAGCACAAGGTTAAGCCCTATTGTGCTTGCCTCAAGAAGCTGCCTGAATAATGGTTTATCTGCCATAAAAGTTAAAAGAAAGTTAAGAGTTTTAAATCCGTCCTTATTAGTTAACTTTCCCTTAAAGACTCGTAAGCTGCCTTTACTGTTTTCTCTATATCTTTTTCAGAGTGTGCAAGCGACATAAACCCTGCTTCAAACTGCGAAGGAGCAATATTAACTCCTCTTTTAAGCATCCCCGTAAAGAATCTTGCAAACTTTGCGGTATCGGATGTCTTGGCGCTGGTGTAATCAAAAATATCTTTGTCAGTGAAATATGTGCAGAACATAGAGCCAGCCCTGTAAAATCTGGTTTTTACGCCAGCCTTCCTTGCCGCATCAACCAGCCCCTCTTCAAGCATTGCACAGAACTTTTCAAGTTTTTTATAGGTCCCTTTGCCTGACAGAATCTTGAGGGTTTCTATTCCTGCTGTCATGGCAAGCGGATTCCCTGAAAGCGTGCCTGCCTGATAAACAGGACCCTCCGGCGACACCATTGACATAATCTCTTTTTTGCCTCCGTATGCGCCGACTGGAAGACCGCCGCCTATTACCTTGCCGAGACACGTCATGTCCGGCTTTATCTTAAAATATTCCTGAGCGCCTCCATACGCAACCCTAAAGCCTGTCATAACCTCATCAAATATCAGGACGATGCCGTATTTTTTTGTTAGCTCTCTCAGCGCCTCAAGGAATCCCGGGCGCGGAAGAACGCATCCGATATTTCCCACAACAGGTTCAACTATCACGCAGGCTGCTGATTTCCATTCTCTGTCAATCACCCTCCTCAATGCGTTTGGATCATTAAACGGAAGAGTTATCGTATTCTGAGCATAGGATTTAGGAACTCCGGGGCTGTCCGGGACTCCGAAGGTCATTGCGCCTGAACCCGCCTTAACAAGCAGGCCGTCTGCATGGCCGTGATAACAGCCCTCAAATTTTATAATCTTATCCCTCTTTGTAAATCCCCTCGCAACCCTTATTGCGCTCATCGCTGCCTCTGTCCCTGAATTCACCATCCTAACCTTATCCATTGACGGATATGCCTTAATAACAAGGTTTGCGAGTTCAATCTCAAGAAGGGTTGGAGCGCCATAGCTCGTTCCTCTTTCTATCGCTGATTTCAGCGCCTTAACTACTTTCGGGTGTGCATGCCCGAGTATGAGAGGCCCCCAGGAAAGCACATAATCAATATAAGAATTGCCGTCAACATCATATATCTTTGAGCCTTTTGCCCTTGCTATGAAGATGGGATTTCCGCCTACAGCCTTAAACGCCCTGACAGGACTGTTCACGCCTCCCGGCATCACAGCCTTCGCCTGATTAAAATATCTCTTAGATTTCCGATAGGTTTTCATCTTCTGAAAGTGCTCAAAGTCTATCATGAAGATATTTTATATGTCAAACTCGTATGCCTATAGTGCAATAGCCCAGCAGCGCAATAGCGCAGCTGTCAATTTTCCCTATTGTTCTACTGCACTTCTGCTCTACTGCTCTTAATTGACTTTACACATTTTTTTTGGTTATTCTTCATCATGGATTCGGCTGCAAAAACTGCACTGATAATAGGCGTTTTCTTCCTCACGTTCATGCTTAACATGCCTTTTGGTTACCTGCGGGGAAAAACAAAAAAATTCTCATTCAAATGGTTTCTTTATATACACCTGTCAATACCGTTTGTCCTGCTTGCAAGAATACTATCTAATATTGATATGACATATATCCCCCTATTTGTGTTAGCGGCAGTCATGGGTCAGGTCTGGGGCGGAAAACTGGAGTTTAAATCTTGAAAGCCAATATCCTCGTAAGCCCCCGCAAAATAGAACTTCGCGAGTTGAAAGTTCCGGAACCCTCTCGCGGAGAAATCCTTGTAAAAATCAAGGCGGCGCTTACCTGCGGAACAGACCTTAAGGCTTTCAGCAGAGGCCACCATATAATTCCAATGCCCGGAGTATTCGGACATGAATTCTCAGGAATAATTGCGGCAGCAGGCAAAGGAGTAAGAAAATTCAGGAAAGGCGATGAGATAATGGCAGTCCACAGCGCTCCCTGCCTTAAGTGCGGATACTGTAAAAAAGGGCTCTACAATCTTTGCGAAAAAATAATGGATACAAAAATCCTCGGAGCCTTCGCAGAATATATCCTGCTTCCGGAGCATATTGTGAAACAGAATGTATTTCGCAAACCTAAAAATTTGGCATTTGAAGAGGCTGCATTTCTTGAGCCGCTGTCATGCGTAATACATGGAATGCGGGGTTTAAATATAAAAAAAGGTGACCGGGTATTGATAATAGGAGCAGGCCCTATCGGACTTCTTCATCTTCTTTTACTGAAAAATAAAGGCGCGGACGTGATAATTTCAGGCTTTGAGAAAAGGCGCCTTGCACTTGCAAAAAAACTCGGCGCCTCTCTAACAATTACCCCGGAAAAGAATCCTCCCTCACCTCCCTTTAGCAAAGGGGGGCTGGGGGAATTTTCCGAAGAAATAAAAAAGACGGTAGATAAGTTTACAGATGGAATGGGCGTTGACTATGTATTTGAGTGCACAGGCCAGCCTGCAGTATGGCAGTCAGCGGTATATTATGTCAGAAGGGGCGGAACAGTTATTTTATTCGGAGGATGCAAAACAGGCACAACAGCGACTTATGATACGAGCAGGCTTCACTATGATGAGATAACATTAAAGGGAGTATTTCACTTCACGCCTGCTGATGTCAGGCAGGCATACAGTCTGCTCAAAAGCAGGAAGATAAAAGTGTCAAAACTTATTACAGGTAAATACCCGTTAAAAGATACTGAAAAGGCATTTCTGAAACTCATGAAAGGCGAAGGGATAAAATATGCAATCATCCCATGAATTCATACCCGTAACAATTGACAAGAGCCACATAATCACAATTGGCGAGAGGCTTTATACTGAGAGTATAGAGTTCATAAGAGAGCTTGTTAACAACGCCTATGATGCCGATGCAACTCTGGTAGAGATTATCGTTTCAGAAGACACAATTGAGATAAGAGACAATGGCAGCGGCATGGACAGGGAAGGTCTCAGGCAGTATTTTAATATAGGCTCACAGCAAAAACTTTATTCCCCAAAATCTCCAATATATAACAGAGACAGGATCGGTCAGTTCGGTATAGGCAAATTCGCAAGTCTTTCAGCTTGCAAAAGGTTTGAGGTCATTACAAAGAGAGACGACTTTGCAGGAAGGGTAATCTTTGATAAGGAGCAGTGGGAAAAGACAGGCGATGTATGGCAACTTCCGCTGGAGATATTGCCTCCCGACTTCAGAAAATATAACGGTATAACCGTTCTATTAACAGGCTTAGACAGAAGGTTTGAACCAAATAACATAGAGCAAAAGATAATAGAAGGCACGCCGATTAAGGCGCCTCATTTCAGGGTAAGAATTAACAATCACACCGTAACTCCCCGCAGCCTTTCAGGACACAAAATACCATTTCTTGAGGGGACAGCGTACGGTCCTGTAAGCGGCGAAATAATAATCGTTTCTGAGACGGCGTCCGCAGCAGAAAATCTGGGCATTGAGATAAAAGTCAAACAGGTAACAGTAAGAAGAGAACTCTTCGGCATGGAGACGTGGGGAAAGGCGATGGCAAGGGTCAGAGGAGAGGTTAATGCGGACTTTCTCTCAATAACAAGTGACAGGACTGGATTTATAAAGGACTCTCCTGAATATCAAGAGTTTTTAAAGGTTATGCAAAAGATAATGGAGGGTGTAAAAATATCTCTTCAAAAATTGACTACGAAAAAGGAAAGTAGAAAGGTCAGCCGCGCCCTCAAAGAAGCGCTTCAAAGAATATACAAAGCGCTCGCAGCAAATCCTGATTTATCACCATTCGGAGCGCTTCCGATTGGCGATGAGACAAAGGGCATGGGCAGCGCCGCTGACGTGACAAAGAAAGAAGAAGGGATAAAAGAGGAAGAAGTTAAAACAGAAAAAAAAACAAAAATACCAGAGAAGAAGCGAAAGAAAAAGCCAAAAGTAAAAAGGCTTACGCCCAATGCAATCATAAAGAAAATAAAATTTGGCGAGACAGGCGTTTCATGCGTTGTGGACAGCTTTGGCGAAGACGGGCCAGAAGTTTTCTCGGAAGAAACAACAATCTACATAAACAGAGACCACCCACTTTATAAAAGAGAATCTGCCAGAGTTGATACGCATACATTAAATTTAGCTCGCCTTATCACACAAGAAATAGCTCTCATGAAAGATCCGAGAAATCCGAGACAGGCATTCGAAAGGCAGAGTAAACTCCTCAAGGATGCGTTTGTCGAGAGAAGCGGTTAAACATTTTATTATCAAGCATGACAAAATAGGATGCTAACCAGAAAGAACTTAAAGAAGCCCGCAACCTTCTCAAAATTCGCCAACGAATCCGCCCTCAGCCTTGTCTTAAAAGTCGTCAGGGCAATAAGCAGATAATTTTCTTTATCCCCATCTTTCCTCTGTCTATGATAAAATAGACAATTATCTAAAGGAGGTTAATAAATGAAGACTATTACTGTTGAGACCCTTTATAAAAAGGTTGTAGAGATGCAGCACGATATTGTACAGATTAAAAAAAGCCTCTTGGGGGAACCTGAGTTAAGGGTAGAGTTTATTCAGAGGATGCAAGATATTGACCTTGAAAGCTCCATCACGGTTAAAGACTTCGGAAAGAGATACGGCCTGAAATAGTGTATAAACTTGCCATTAAAGAATCACTCGACAAGAAATTCAAGAAACTCCAGAAAAAAGATATGGAAATGCTGCAATTGATTGACAGGAAAGCCCAAGATATTCTTGCCGATCCATACCGATTTAAGCCGCTGAGAAAGCCGTTGCAGAATAAAAGAAGAGTTCATGTGGGTGGATCATTTGTTCTTATCTATGAAATCAATGAAAAGGAAAAGATAGTTACTTTAGTAGATTTTGACCACCACGATAATATTTATCAGATTTAAAATATGTTCAGCCTACAACTATTATTCATATGAAAGCCGCTAAACTCTACAGTTTTAATGATATCAGGATTGAGGATGTTCCAATTCCCGTAATTGGCCCCGGAGACGCCCTCATAAAAACACATGCCTGCGGAATATGTTCAGGAGATGTGATGCCGTGGTATATAGAGAAAAAAGCCCCGGTTGTCATCGGGCATGAGCCCACAGGCGAGATAGTGGAAGCCGGCGAAGGCGTTACTTCATTTAAACCCGGCGACAGGGTTTTCACGCATCATCATGCGCCGTGCTTTACATGCAGGTTCTGCAGGCGCGGTGATTATGTCCAGTGCGAGACCTGGAAAAACACAAGGATAATTCCGGGAGGGATTTCAGAATACATCCTCATACCCCGGATTAATCTTGAGAATGATACCCTGAGCCTTCCTGATACTCTGAGCTACGAAGACGGCGTCTTGATAGAGCCGACTGCATGTGTTGTTAAAGCCCTGAAAAGAGCCGGCATAAGAAGAGGAGACACAGTCCTTGTTATAGGGCTTGGCTTCATGGGACAGTTAAATGTTCTGCTTGCAAGGAAATACGGCGCAGGCAAAATCATCGGCGCTGACATGGTTCAATTCAGGCTTGAAAAGGCAAAGGAATCCGGCGCTGATGAAGTCATTGATGTTTCAAAAAACAATTTGATAGAAGCCCTTAAAGAATTAACTAAGGGAGAAATGGCAGACGTAGTGATTGTTGGGCCAAACAGCTCTGAAGCAATGAAGCAGGGAATTGAATGCACGGGAGCAGGAGGAATGGTATTGTTCTTTACGCCTGCAAAGCCCGGCGAACGCCTCACAATTGAACCGAATGATTTGTATTTCAAAGATATAAATATTGTTACCAGTTACTCCTGCGGCCCTACTGATACGGCGGATGCGCTTGAAATAATAGAGAGCGGAATTGTAAGGGCTGAAAAGCTTGTTACCCACAGATTCCCGATAGAAAAAACTGCCGGGGCATTCAGATTAACGGCAGAGGCAAAGGATTCGCTTAAGAGCGTGATTGTATTTGAATAGAAGAATTTGACCCCTTCCCCCGCAGTTTAGATGTCCGCCCTTCCCGCACTTGACAAAATGATAGTTTATAGTTACCATATATTATGGTTATGATACCATCTATTATGGTAAGAGAGGTTTGAATGCTCGAGGGCTTGTTTGGAAACATCACAATAGAAAAGATTCTTTTCTTCCTCTATGTATACGGCGAAGGATATCCGCTCGGCATGGCAAGGACTTTCGGGGTCTCTGTCAACGGAATTCAGCAGCAACTAAAAAGACTTGAGAACAGCGGGGTTGTCGCAAGCCGCCTCGTTGGCAAGGTAAGGCTGTATACATTTAACCCCGAATATCCGTTTCTTAAAAAATTAAAAGAGCTGGTTGCACAGGCATATGAATTTGTTCCTGAGAAAGAAAAAGATAAATATTTCAGAATGCGCAAAAGACCGAGAAGAGCAGGGAAACCATTGTGAAAACCGATTGGGAAAATATAGGATAAATAAGGACAGCGACCAGTTTTTTACAGCAGGGAAATCATCTATCAATCAAACAACGCCTCAAAGTCCCTTGGACTGATGATTTTGACGCCTCTAAGACATATTCAGGGGACACCATACTTAATATAGTCTCTTATCGCCATAGGGCAGACACGCGGCAATCAGGAATCAATCAAACAATCAATAATTGGGGACACATCCCAGTTTTTTAATAGCCCTTTCTACCCGTTCGCCTCATTTATTGAAATTTCAGATAACTGCGTCGTGAGGAGGTGCATCGGAAATAAAGTGGCAATGGGCCCGGCAATACCTGCACTACAGTTTTAGCCCCTTGAGCACTGATTTTTTCCCGCCAAAACCAGGGTGCTGCTCAACAGAAAACCCCGCATCAATAAGCCCGCGTCTTACAGCTCCGGCAACAGTAAAGGTAGCACAGGTTCCGCCGGTCTTTGTTTTTTCTCCAATCGCCATAAGAAGCTCATGCCGCCAGATGTCAGGGTTTTTCTTTGGGCCATGGCCATCCAGGAACCATGTGTCACAGGGAATTGTGAGTGCACTGACCATTTCGAGGGCCTCCCCGATCCAGAGATTCAGGGTCAGGATGCCAAAAGGCCGTGTGAGTTGTATCTGGTGCCACCCTGGCCTGGAAATTTCTATGCTGCTATAGGCCCGGACAAGCAGATCAATAAGCGGGCCAACCTCTGTTCTGAATCCTCCGAGAATGGACGCCATTCGCTCAGAAGTGATTGGATGCAGTTCAACGGAATTGTAGGTGATCGCTATATCTGTGATGCCGCAATTGTCCAGAAAATCCATGAGGGCAATGAGCAGACGGCCTGCGCCGAAGCCTGTTTCTCCTATTCTGAATTCTTTCCTCCCCGGCCCTGCGGCAGAAAGAATATCCATGATGCCGGTACCCTGAAAAAAGATGTGCTTCGCTTCTTCAATGGCATTGACAACATCGAAATAGCGGTCGTCATAATGTTCGTTCACAAGATAGGGCGGGATCAGCATCTCGCCCGGATGGGTCGCTTAATTCGTCTTTTCTTTGCAGCCTTTTTAACTGATTTTTTGAGTATCAGGGAAAGCTCAAGGAGTTGAAGCGCGACTTCTATATTTTTGCCTTTTGGCTTTAAGGAATACCTTTTCATCGCGCCCGCCGGTTTCATGATATTAATTATAACAAAACAAGTTTCAAATAGTTCAAGAATTTTGTCACACACCTCTCAGTGATAATATACCTTCTTTCTCATAAAAAACCCATCAGCGAAATAACCTTTTTTCCGCTGGAACTTATACATTGCACTATGGCGCTGTAGTTGCTATAATGCTGGCAGGATCTGGGGAAGATGGATTTGAGGGGGAAGATAGAAGTCAAAAAGCAAAACCTGACTCCATTTGCACCTTTGCCTTTTTACCCTCAAAATCAACATTCCTATCACTTATTGGATTTAACCAAAGGAGAGACTGCATGAATAAAAAAATTTACATAATCAAAATAGTGCTTGGAATAGCGATAATCGCATCGTTTTATGGTTGTAGTAGTACTGGCGCCCAATTCGTTGACGGTTTGGCTGCAATTTCCGGAAAAGGTGGCACAATTGCGCGTAACGATGCTTATGAACCTGCCAAAGTAGTTGCAAAAAAATTAAGAGAATATAATCCATCGACGGAATGGGAAAGTATTTTCCCTTATGAAGATGCAGATTTTATTCAGTTCCTGAATGAGGAGAGGCTTCTTATTGGTTCTGTTGAGGTGGGGAGTGCTCTTGGCATGCCGGATTATGAGGACATCTTTCTTTATGATGCAAAGACCGGCAAGATGATATGGAAATCAAAACGCAAGTCATATAGCAGAGGTTCTTACAATGTAATAACCACTCATCCATTAATTATTCTTTTGGGAAGAAATGAAAAGGAACTGGGCTTAACAGCATTTGATCCCTCAACGGGTAAAATTATATGGGCGCATGAAGTGAAGGCGCCTTACAGTTTTTCATTTACAGAAGGATTTGACAAAGTTTCTATTCTCTCATCAAACGAAAAGGTTGAGTTAATCGATTTGAAGACAGGGTCAATTCTTTGGTCAAGCAATATCTCAACTGACCTTTTTAAAAAGGACATGGAAGCGGATCTATTCATCAGCGATGATGCTATTTTCGTTGCAGGTGCCAAGTTAGTTAAACTTTCCATCGGTACAGGTCAAAAAGTTTGGACTGTGGCCAATGCCCTTCTTGAAACTGGGGGAAGAGAAATCAAATACACGAAAGATGGGATTTTGTTATCAGGAAAAGATTCCAATTCGCTTATTAATCCGCAAAATGGGAGCGTAGCATGGGAAAGTCAGCTAAAAAGCGGCGGGATAAAATTAACAGCGGTTTTTGGAGAAATGATTTTCAGGGTCATTGGAGAAAAGAGAAAAGAGGATATCTCCAAGGATTATTCTGATATTATTCAGGCAATAAACCTGAAGACAGGTAAAATATTATGGACTTCAAAAACCGGGGGAATTGTCGTAAGCCCTCTTGCTTTAGAAAAAAAAGCATTACTATTTACAACAGATAGTTCTGCAGTCGGACTTGACATATCCAATGGAAAACGCATTTTTAAAACTTCATTTTCCGAAGAAATGGCAGCGGGCTCCCCATCAAAGTCAGAGTATGTAGGCCAGCCCGATATACTCTATTTCCGCTCCGGGAATCTATACATTTCACGAGAAAAGAGCGGTCTTGTCGCATTGTCTCTCCCTAATGGAAAACTTATCTGGGCACAGGAAAATTATCACACGGTGAACAAGGATATTTTCTATTCTGCAGACAGCCGGTATAAAATAATGCTTGCAGATATGGCGTTCCATAATTATGGCAAAGATTCACGCCCCCCGTCTGTGGGTGCATACTCCTTTGTCTCGGCTTCCCCTAATTATACCCTCCGAATCCAACAGCACAACCTTGAAGATATGAAGACTAAAGCGGATGCCGCTCTTAAAAGAAAAGATGCATCACAGTTGGAGCGGAAATCAGCCATTGAGAGTAAAAAAATGGCAGCTGATTTGGGTTATGCCCAGTTACAGATGCAGTCATTTTCCTCACAAATAGAGACTGCCCGGGATATCTTCAATGCAGCGGTTGCTTTGAACATTGGCTTGGCCAAGGCATTACGCGATACAGCTATCCAGGGACTTTTGTCTCGTGAAATTATGCAGTTGAATAATTGTCTGTTAATGAGAAACAAGCGATTTCAAGGGCGTTATTACATTCGTCCTTTTTATGCAGAAGGGCGTGGAATAACCATCATTGACCTTGACAATGGAAAACGCAGTGATTTTTTCTTTTCTCCGGCAATGCAGGTTCTTCTCATGTATGGAGTAGATATGCAAACATTTGCATTGGACCCAACCGAAAAGCGTTTAATTGCAGCAGGCGTAGGCCTAAATTCTGACAAATACGAGGAATACGTGAAGTGGAAATGGCGCATGCCACGCCCGTCACTTCTTGCATTTAATATGTCAAATCTGGAGTTTTCTAAAGAAAACATACTAAGAAAAAGATACTTGGAAAGAGTAGCTAAGGAGTTTGGCAAAGATGCCCTTCCATCCTTTGCTGCTTCCGGTCAGATTGAAATTGTTAGAGACATTTTGGATAGCGGCATGGATGTCAACACGAAATATTCTTTTGGTGGTCAAACCGCACTAATAATGGCGACAATTCAGGCTAATGTGGAAGTGGTAAGACTTCTCATCAAGGCCGGCGCTAATGTAAATCTGAAAGACGATCATGGACAGAGAGCGCTTTTTTATACCGATAACGAGACGATGCACAATGCTTTAGGTAAAACTTCAAAAACTGATACTGAAAAATATAAGGAGATTCGCCAGATGCTTCTTGATGCAGGAGCAATGAAGTAAAAAATAATGCCTCAAAGTCCGGCAATACGGAGTGTCTCGTCCCAGGCGAGTCGCCGAGGAGACAAAGGGTCAAAGCGTCAGAGGGTCAGAGTTCCAGTCTTTAGGGATTCAGAGCAGTTTAAACAATTATCTTTTTTACGCGGCCGATTTCTCCGCTTTCAAGGCGCACTTTGATTCCATGCGGATGCGCAGGCGAATTGGTCAAAATATCTTTTACAATCCCCTCAGTGAGTTTCCCTGTCTGCTGGTCTTTTTTCAGCACGATTGAGACGCGCAACCTGCGTTTTACATCAGCCCGTTTAGTTCCATCCATAAAGATGTATTAATTATACACCCTCGCCGAAATCAATTTCTAAAACATGTTAAACTATTTTTACTATGGCAAGGAAAACTCCGATATCCTGCGATTGGAAGCAAGGGGGGGCGGCCCTGAAAAGCAGAGGAGCGCATAAAGAAAACAAAAGCGCTCTTTATAAACACAAGGGCAAATTCAGATGGCAGGGGATTAAGGTTGAGAAATATAAACAAAGCAATGGAGATTGGGCTGATATTGTAAGACAGACTCTAATCGGAAATAAAAGAGAAACGTGCAAGTTCCATCTCAGATACTTTGAAATTGCAGCAGGCGGATGCAGCAGTTTTGAGAGGCATAAGCACGAGCACGTCGTGATATGCGTGAGGGGCAAAGGCAAAGCTATTGCCGATAAGAAAAGTCACATCCTGAACTTTCTTGATACGCTCTACATCTCTCCTGATACCCCTCATCAATTAAGGAATCCGTTTAAATCTCCGTTTGGATTTCTCTGTATTGTGAATGCAAAAAGGGATAAACCAATAATCCTCGCCTGATTACAGATTAACCTGCGAGTCCTTGCTTGTTTAAGACAAAAAATTTTATGATATAAAAATCAAAATTTCAGCCAATGGCTCGTAGAGGAGAATACCTAAAGTGGAAGAAAATAAGAA
>MNVK01000046.1 GCA_001871685.1 Nitrospirae bacterium CG1_02_44_142 | reverse complement strand
TTCCGTCTTCAAGTTTGCCTGTGTAATGAACGCTTATTGTGTCTCCTTCTTTTACCTTTGCCATTTTTTCTCCTTTTAAATAGCTCTCAGCCGACAGCTCTCAGCTTAAAGCTTTCTTGATAAAGCGTTATAGTATTCCATCTCAAGCAGCCTTCTTTTTATATCAACACCAGATGAGTAGCCTCCGATTGAGCCGTCAGACTCAATTATCCTGTGGCATGGCAGGACTATCGGAATCGGGTTCCTGCTAAGCGCCTGTCCTACCGCCCTGCTTGCCTTCGGACTCCCTATTTTTTCAGAAAGCCATTTGTAGGTGCGCGTCTCTCCGTATGGGATTTCTTTTAATGCAAGCCATGTCTTTTTCTCAAAATCCGTGCCTTCCAAAAATACCGTCGCCTGCTTAAAGCCTTCTCTCTTGCCTTCAAAATAATTGTTCAGTTCTTTGTTAAATGATTCAGGCGCCTCTCTTCTTCTGCAATCCGGCTTTTCAAAAGATACCCCTGCAAGACTTTTTCCTGAAAAAAAAAGAAACAGCCTTCCAACAGGGCTTTCAAACACATCATAAAAAAGTTCACTGCCTGATTTCTTTGCTTTCATGGGCTAATGTTGGATATGCAGGATATGGCGCCTGACATCTTCTGCATATCCATTTATCATCCGGATTTTCATTAGACCAACAGAAGAATTGCTTTACAGATAGCCCATGCAAGAACACCGCATACAGGCAGTGTAAGCAGCCATGCCATTATGATATTTCCGCCTACGCCCCACCTTACTGCTGACAACCTCTTGGATGCTCCAACGCCCATTATGGTTGAGGATATGATATGCGTGGTTGAGAGCGGAAGTCCTATCCTTGATGCAATCTCTATAACCGTAGCAGCGGCTGCCTCTGCCGCAAAACCATTAATCGGCATTAGATGTACAAGACGCACGCCCAGGGTCTTGATGATTCTCCAGCCGCCTGCCGCTGTGCCCATAGCCATTGCAACAGCGCACATGACGATTACCCACAACGGAACATGGAAATCAGACAGCCCGCTATAGCTGACCAATGCCATTGTTATAATGCCCATGGTTTTTTGAGCATCGTTGCTGCCGTGGCTAAAAGCCATGTAGGCTGCTGAAACAATCTGGAGCTTGTTGAAGAGTCTTGAGACCAATGACGGCGCAGAGCGTTTAAATACCCACATAAGAAATAACATAAGCAAGAAACCTAATGCGAGGCCTACAAAAGGAGAAAAAATCAAACCAAAAAGAATTGTATAAACTCCTTTTTGGATAATAACTTTTGTTCCTGCAGTAGCTATCCCGGCGCCTACCAGACTTGAAAGAATTGCATGGCTTGAAGACGTCGGCAGGCTGAAATACCAGGTTATTATGTTCCATATTATGGCTGTTAAAAGCGCAGATATAACTGTTATCTGTGTGACGCTTGCAGTCTCTATAAGTCCCGCCCCTACTGTCTTGGCAACAGCCGTCCCTGACAGCGCTCCGGCCATGTTTAATACCGCAGCCATAGAAACGGCAGCTTTAGGGGAAAGAACTCTCGTTGATACTGATGTGGCTATCGCATTAGCCGTGTCGTGAAAACCATTAAGAAAATCAAAGACTGCCGCAAGAACTATTACACAGATAAGAAGAACAAACGTATCATGCATACTTTAGGACTATAGACTCAAGGACATTGGCAACATCCTCGCACCTATCAGATGCATCTTCAAGATGTTCGTATATTTCCTTCCACTTTATTATGAGAATAGGGTCTTTCACATCGTCAAACAGCGCCCCGAGCGCATCTCTGAATCCTCTGTCTATTCTGTTCTCCAGTCTGTTTATCTCAATGCAGTACTCCTGCACATAAGAATAGTTCTTCCCTTTTAATTTTTTTATCGCTTTATGAATGACCTCAGCGGTTGTAAGAAGGTCTTTAGACATTGCAATAGCCTCTTTTGTAGGTTTGGTTATCTTGAAAACAGACAGCCTGTCAACAGAAGCCCATATCAGATCCAGGACATCATCCAGACTTGAGGCCAGGGCATGTAAATCTTCTCTGTCTATGGGGGTAATAAAGGTCTTGTTGAGCTTTTTCATTATATCGTGGGTCAGCATATCGCCGTCCTGTTCAACCTCATATATCTCCTTTGCCTTCGCCTCAATATTGTCAAAGTTTTCCAACAGAGAAACAAGGAGAGCGGCTGCCTTTGTGACATTTAATGCAGCCCTGTCAAATATCTCGAAAAAGTCTATTTCTTTAGGAAAGAATCTCATGTCTGTTTTGCTCTTTAATAGCATATAAGAAATAAAAGTGCGATGTCAAACAAAATTCCCTTGCTTCAGCAATTCGCCCCCTTGCTTTTTTGATTCGTTTGCTGTAACACTATAAATAGTTCGGGCGCTAAAAAGGCTTAATAGGGAATCCTGTTAAATTCAGGAGCGGTCCCGCCGCTGTAATCTCGATTCCGCCCAGATGGTCGGAATTAAAGCCTTTGCCGGTAATACGCCACTGTCCCGATAATATCGGGATGGGAAGGCTGGCAAAGGTTGGGAGAGCCAGAAGACCTGCCTGTGAACAACAATGATTAGCTGATAGCTCATAGCCTTTAGCTCATGGTTTTTTGCAATGAACTATGAGCAATGAACTATGAACTAAAGAGCCTTTCCGTAGAGGAAGGCGGGGATGAAGTGAATCAGGGTGCAATCCTCGGAATCCTATTTTGGGTTCTGGGGATTTTTTATTTTTGGGGGTGAATTGATAACCTTTATTATAGGCGGCGCAAGAGGCGGCAAAAGCAGGTTTGCATTAGAAAAGGCAGCTCTCTATTCAGGCAAAAAGGCGTATATTGCCACCGCGCAGGCATTGGATGATGAGATGAAGGAGAGGATTGATAAACATAAAAAAGAGCGGACAGAAGAGTGGATGACATTTGAAGAGCCGTTGAATATCTCAGCATTAATAAAGGATATTCAGGACAAATACAATGTGATTCTTCTTGACTGCCTGACTCTCTGGCTGTCAAATCTGATGCTAAACAATTTTGACGCCAACAAAGAAATTGAAGGTTTGATTAACGCATTACGCTTTACGCCTAACGCTTCACGGACGTTCATTGTCTCAAACGAGGTCGGGATGGGAATTGTCCCTGACAATGAACTGTCAAGGAGATTCAGGGATTTATCAGGCTGTTTAAACCAGAAGGTTGCTGGGATTGCAGATGAGGTATATCTTGTGACTGCGGGAATACCGATAAAAATAAAAACTCATGAATAGGAGACAACTATGGACTTGTTGAATGCCACTTTAAAAAATATCAAGGCGGTAAACGGAGAGTGGTCTGACATGGCTCAAAAACATCTTGACAACCTCACAAAACCTCTCGGCAGTCTCGGAAGGCTTGAGGAGTTTGCAAGAAGGCTTGTAGCCATGACAGAAAATAAAAAACCAATGCTGGATAAAAAAGTTATATTTACCTTTGCCGGCGACCACGGCGTAACTGAAGAGGGGGTCTCGGCATTTCCAAAAGAAGTAACGCAGCAGATGGTGCTTAATTTTCTGAGGGGCGGCGCAGGGATAAATGTGCTTGCAAGACATGCAGGCGCAGATGTCATTGTTGTTGATATAGGCGTTGATTTTGACTGGGGACTGTCCCAAGATTTACGGGCGAATAATCCCCCCATCCCCCCTTTAGTAAAGGGGGGCAAGGGGGGATTTGAATCGGGACTGTCCCCTTACACAGCTTTCATTTCTAAAAAGGTAATAAACGGCACAAAAAACTTCGCAAAAGAACCAGCTATGACAAGAAAGGAAGCAATAAAGTGCATGGAAACAGGGATTGAGCTGGCAAACGGATATGCAAAAAAAGGCTTTAAGCTCTTCGGCACAGGCGATATGGGTATTGGCAATACAACGCCGTCAAGCGCCATCGCCGCAGTGCTTACAGGAAGGCCTGTCTCCGAAGTAACCGGCAAAGGCACAGGAATAACTGATGAATCACTGCAAAATAAGATTAAGGTTATTGAAAAAGGCATTGAATTAAACAAGCCAAATCCTGAGGATGCGATAGATGTGCTTTCAAAGGTCGGCGGCGCAGAGATTGGAGGCATTGCAGGATTGATACTCGGCGCTGCTTCAAACAGGATTCCTGTTGTTATTGACGGATTCATATCAACTACCGGCGCATTAATCGCCTATTGCATTGAACCCAAAGTTAAGGATTACATGTTTGCAGCTCATAATTCAGTTGAGATAGGGCATAAGGCAATCCTTGAAAAGATTGGATTAGAGCCGATACTTGATTTGAATTTAAGGCTCGGCGAGGGCACAGGCGCGGCGCTGGCAATGCTTATGATAGAGGCCGGATTAAAAATATATAAGGAAATGGCGACATTCGGCGAGGCAGGGGTATCAAGTGAAAGTAAAAATTAGAGCAACGGAGCAACGGAGCAACGGAGCAGTAGGATTAAAGACTACTGCGCTACTGCGCTACTGCGCTACTGCGCTACTGCTTGCATTTCAGTTTCTTACGATAATTCCTGTCAAAAAAACTTTGGCTGGGGATGAGGATGATATTGCAAAAAGCGCATCAGTCTTTGTTGTAGTCGGTTTCCTTCAAGGAATATTGTTAATAGCTGCGGACTATGTATCAGGCATATTCTTCCATCAGGACCTGGTTATTGCAATAGTATTGCTCATACTTGTGCTGTCAAACGGAGGCTTTCACCTTGACGGGCTTGCGGACACGTTTGACGCCATTGCCGTTAAGTCATCAGGTGATTTTAAAAAGGATAAAGAAAAAAGGCTCTCTGTAATGAAAGACGGTTCAACAGGCCCTGCAGGCGTGACAGCGATAGTTTTTATACTGCTGCTGAAGTATTTGGCGCTCAAAAACCTGTCACATTTTCTGCCGTTTACTTATTATTCATCATTGCTTCTTATGCCGGTATTTTCAAAGTGGGCCATGGTTGTGTCAATGCTTCACGGCAGGGCTGCGCGGGAAGATGGTTTGGGCAAAATCTTTATGAACAAAACCGGCTTTAAAGAGGCTGCAATTTCTACTTTGCTTCTTATTCTCATATTAATATTAATACAGACGCTCTCAAGCCGTTATGCTCTTGGGAATCAGCATGTTTTTTATGCGATTCTCTTTGGAGTATTGTATTCTTTCTGCCGCATATCAGTTTATTTCTTTAATAAAAAATTCGGCGGGCTGACAGGAGATACGCTTGGCGCAATAAGCGAGCTTACGGAAATAGCCTTTTTATTTATGGTGATAATATGGTCACGACTCTCTATTTAATCAGACACGGCGAAACAGAAGGAAGCGAAACAAAGCGCTATAAAGGAAGCATTGATGTGCCGCTTTCTGAAAATGGGCAAAGACAGATGGAGCAAGTTGCCAAGCGCTTAAATAGGTCTTATAATTCCTATAAGACCTATAACGGTTTGAACGCCGTTTATACATCTCCCCTAAGCAGGGCTTTAAAGAGCGCTGAGATAATTGCAGAACCGCACTGCTTAAAACCCATTGTAATATCTGATTTGCGGGAAAGAAATTTTGGGATTTGGGAAGGGATGAGCTTTACAGAAATAAAAGAGAAATACCCTCAGGAGTTTGAGGCGTGGGCAGGAAATCCTCTCAGGTACAGTCCTGTTGATGGAGAAAGCACTGTTGAGGTAAGGGAGAGGGTAATATCTGCCTTGAACAAAATTATAGATAATCATAAGGGGACTGTCCCTATAACCCCTCCCTGCCTCCCCTTAGATAAGGGGAGGTTAAGTGGGGTTAGCGAAGTCGTAGAATCGGGACTGTCCCCAGCATTGAATATTGCGATAACGGCTCATGGAGGAGTCAACAGGATAATACTTTGTCATGTAATGGGAATCCCTCTGGAAAACATATTCAGGATTGAACAGGATTTTGCAGCAGTTAACATCATAGAGTTTTGGGAAAAGTATCCAGTTGTAAAACTTTTAAATGGTGTTGCCATTGGCTAAGACATTGATGATTCAGGGCACAGGCTCCGGCGCAGGAAAAAGCCTGCTTGTTGCCGCCCTATGCAGGATTTTTAAAGACGCCGGCTTGAATGCGGCTCCGTTCAAGGCTCAGAACATGGCGCTGAATTCTTATATAACACTTGAGGGCGGAGAGATAGGAAGGGCGCAGGCGCTTCAGGCAGAGGCAGCAAAGATAGAGCCAACGGTTGATATGAACCCAATATTGCTCAAGGCATCAGGTGAGGCTGGCTCGCAGGTTATTATTCACGGCAAGGTTCATTCAACAATGCAAGCAAAAGAATATCATGCATTCGTAAAAGGTGAGGGGGATTGCAAAAGGGAGACAATGTCCCCTTTTTGCAGTGAGGCGTGGAAAGCAGTAATAAAATCTTTCAACAGGCTTTCCAAAAAATATGAACTGATAATAATGGAAGGCGCCGGAAGCCCTGCGGAAATAAATCTTATGGATGTTGACATTGTGAATATGTCCATTGCGAAACATGCAAAAGCGCCTATAATTTTAGTCGGTGATATAGATAAGGGCGGTGTATTTGCATCGCTTTATGGAACCGTTAAACTCCTCGGTAAAGACAGCAGGCACATTAAGGGTTTTGTCATAAACAAATTCAGAGGAGATTTAGAAATTCTCAAGCCCGGGCTTGAAATGCTCAGCGAAAAGACTGGAAAACCAGTAATAGGCGTACTGCCTTATATTAACAATATAGATTTGCCTGAAGAGGATGGATTATCGCTGCAAGGCAGCAATTCAAAATTCAAAATTCAAGATTCAAAATCAGAAAAGATAAAAATTAAGATAGTTATATTGCACCTTCAATATATTGCCAACTTCACTGATTTTGACCCTTTCATGTGTGAGCCTGATGTTGAGATTGTTTATTCCAGAAATTCGTCAGAGATAGAGAACGCTGGCATGGTAATCATCCCCGGTTCAAAAAATACCGTAAAAGACCTGATGTTCCTGAAAGAGACCCGTCTTGATGAAAGCATTAAACTGGCTTATTCAAAGGGCATACAGATTATGGGCATGTGCGGCGGATACCAGATGCTCGGCAAAAAGATATATGACCCTCACGGCATTGAAAGCCCGCATAAAGAAGTGGACGGCTTAGGACTTCTGGATATAGAGACAATGTTTGATAGAGATAAGATTACGAGCAGGGTTGAAGCGGAATTGGTTGATGGCTCATGGCTCATGGCTCATGGCGATAAAAACTATGAGCTATCGGCTATGAGCTATCAGCTATTGAGAGGCTATGAAATCCACATGGGAACAAGCAAGGGTGATATTGGATTATTTAAGATAAAAAGACTCACATCCCTTTCACCCATTAACCTCCGCCTCAGGCGGATTACCGATTCACCGATTTATGACGGCTCTAAAAAAGGCAACTGCTGGGGGACATATTTGCACGGTATTTTTGAGAATGACAGCTTTAGAAGGGAGATTATCAACCAGGCGCGAAAAACAAAAGGGCTTCGTCCGCTGGACTCAACTGCAATATATGCAGACATTAAAGACAAAGCCATTGATAACCTTGCGCATATTGTGCGGGAAAACATTGATATGAATTTTCTGAAGAGGCTTATAAGGTTATGACACTCAATTATTCAGCATTTATCATCCCGCCTGCGATACTGATAGCTGCGTTCTTGCTTGACCTCGCTATCGGAGACCCCGGATGGCTGCCGCATCCTGTAAGAATAATGGGAGGGGCTATTAGCAAAACAGAGATATTCTTGAGAAGGCATTTTAAATCGCCATTTCAAGAAAAAATAGGGGGCATGCTTTTGGTATTTATAATTATTGCCTCTGTTTTTGGAATTACATTTTTCATATGCGAGACAACTTCATATTTACTCATTCACCCATTCACCTCCGCCTCAGGCGGATCACCCCTTCACCTGATAGGCATAATTTTCCTTGTTTATCTTACTTCAACCACAATCGCTGTCCATGAATTAATTAACTCTGCGCGAGCAGTGATTGAAGCTGTTACAAACAGCAGCATAAAATCCGCAAGGGAAAGGCTCTCAATGATTGTCGGGCGCGACACCCATGCCCTCACGGAAAAAGAGATACTTAAGGCAACAATGGAGAGCCTTGCTGAAAACCTCTCGGACGGCGTTATAGCTCCCGTATTTTATCTTGTTGTCGGAGGGCTCCCGCTTGCCATGGCATATAAGGCTATAAACACGCTTGACTCAATGGTCGGATACAGGAATGACAGATATATTCATTTCGGCTGGGCCGCAGCCAGACTGGATGATATTGCCAATTATATACCCGCAAGAATAACCGGCATATTAATTGCCATATCATCTTTTCTGATTCGGCTATTCACCCATTCACCCATTCACCCGTTTACCTCAATTAAAACTATGCTCCGTGATGGCAGCAAACATCGCAGCCCGAACAGCGGTATCCCTGAGGCTGCAATGGCAGGCGCACTCGGAATCAGAATGGGAGGCCCAGCTGCATACGGAGGCATTGTTATTGAAAAGCCATACATTGGCAATGTAAGGACAGAGGACTACAACAGGGCATCCGAGCAAGCTATCTCTATTGTAAAGGCATCATCTATCTTAGGCATTGCGACAGCCATAGCAGTCTTATCCTTAAAAGGAGGGGCGTGATGCAGGAAACTCACGGAGGGAACATATACATCCTTTCAGAAAAACTTCGTCTGAATGAAAAGAACATAATAGATTTCAGCGCATCAATCAATCCTCTTGGCATTCCGAGGAGCGCAATTTCAGCTATAAAAGATAATGCGAAGCGCTTATATAATTACCCAGACCCTGATGCGAAAAGATTAAGGCTGCAACTCTCAAAGCAACATAAGATAAATCCTGAATCCATCATATGCGGAAACGGAAGCACAGAACTGATTTACCTTGTGGCCCGGGCATTGAGGCCTGAAAGGGTTCTTATCCCTGCGCCAACATTTTCTGAATATGAGAGGGCGTGCAGAATCAGTAATAAGTTAAGAGTTATGAGTTATGAGTTAAAAAAAGAAGATAACTTTGATATAAACACAGACACATTTATAGAGGCTTTAGAGCAGCAGAACAGCCGGGGTCCCCGGAAAGTCGCAGACTTTCTGGGGCAGAGAACAGCAGAACAGCCGGGAGAAAATACTACTGAACTACTGCGCTACTGCTCTAATGCTCCAGTTAATCTGGCTTTTCTCTGCAATCCCAACAACCCTACGGGCAGAGCGCTTAAAAAAACTAATGTAATAAAAATCGCTGATGCTTCAAGAAAGCTTAAATGTTATCTCATTATTGACGAGGCGTTTATAGATTTTGTGCCGGAAGAAAGCGTAATCAAAGAGGTTGAGAAAAATCCGTATCTGATAGTCTTAAGGTCACTGACAAAATTCTATGCGCTGTCCGGCTTAAGAATTGGATATGGAGTATTTCCATTAAATATCATTGAAACCATAAAAAACCATAAAGAGCCGTGGACAGTGAATACTCTCGCACAAACAGCAGGGGTTGCAGTTTTCAATGATGCTGCATTCAAAAAAAAGACTTTCAGGGTAATCAAACGGGAAAAAGATTTTTTGGAAAAGGGATTCAAAAGACTGGAGATTAGTTACATCCCGTCAGAGGCAAATTATTATTTATTAAGGATAAACCATGCAAAAGAAATAATATCGGCATTGAGGAATAAAGGCATCATTGTGAGGGACTGTTCCAATTTCAAAGGACTTGACGGAGCTTATATCAGAATTGCGGTCAAATCAAGAGAGGATAATATGCGATTACTAAATGTCATTGCGAGGCTGATGAAGTCAGCCGAAGCAATCTCAAAAGCATATCCTGAGCAAAGCGAAGGGAACGAGATTCTTCGCAGCGCTCGGAATGACAGGTAAGAGTAGAGGGAATTTTAACTATGCCAAACGGTTTTATCATAGCGGGCACTCACAGCGGGTGCGGAAAAACGACCATAACGCTTGGACTTATGGCTGCCTTGAAGAAAAGGGGGCTGAAAGTCCAGCCGTTCAAGGCAGGCCCTGATTTTATAGATTCCGGCCTTCACAGGATTATCACAGGCAGGCCGTCCAGGAATCTTGATATCTGGATGTGCGGCGAGGATTATGTTAAAGAGTGTTTTCATAAATATTCTACTGATGCAGACATAGCAATTATTGAAGGCGCAATGGGAATGTATGACGGTGAATACAGCACGGCAAAACTGGCAGGACTGCTTAACCTGCCTGTAATTTTAGTTGTTGACGCCTATGGCATGGCCGAAAGCGCAGGAGCAATTGTGAGAGGGTTTGTTTCTTATTCACCGATTCACCCATTCACCGATTCACCCATTCGGATAGCCGGAGTTATCTTCAACCGCGTGGCGTCAGAAAATCATTTCAAACGGCTGAAAGACAACGTACAGGATGTAACAGTATTAGGCTATCTGCCGAGAGATTTGAATTTTGAGATACCACACAGGCATCTTGGCCTGACCGTTGCAGAGGAAAATCCGATTACGGATGAAAACATAGAGAAGCTCGCTGAGACAGTTTTGAAGCATGTAGATATAAACAAAATTATGGAAAGTTTACCCCCCCTTAACCCCCCCCTTACCAAGGGGGGGCATGGGGGGGTGGTTGCATCTTCTCCACCCCTAAAGGTCGCCGTTGCCTATGACAAAGCCTTCTGCTTTTATTACGAAGACAATCTGGATTTATTAAAAGACACAGGCGCAGAGATAGTTAAATTCAGTCCCCTCTCTGATTCAGCAATCCCTGATAAAGCAGATGCGATATATATTGGTGGAGGCTATCCTGAGCTTTATGCAGAGGCATTATCAAAAAATAAATCTATGATTGAAGATATTTATAAATGGGCTATTTCAGGCAAGCCGATATATGCTGAATGCGGCGGATTGATGTATCTGTCAAAAGGCATACGGACTAAAAAAAGAGAAATAGACGACAACCCCCTGTCCCCCTTTTCTAAGGGGGAATTTTATAAGATGGCAGGAATTTTCCCTTTTGAAATGCAGATGAGAGACAAACTTTCACGGCTGGGATATAGGGAGATTGAATTAGAGGACGACTGCATCCTCGGCAAAAAAGGAGACAAGTTGAGAGGGCATGAGTTTCACTATGCGGAAATTAAAGACGGTTCAATAGTGCGACAGTGCGGCAGGGAGGAGGGGACTGTCCCCGTAACCCCTCCCTGCCTCCCCTTAAATAAGGGGAGGTTAGGTGGGGTTAGCGGAGTTGTAGAATCGGGACTGTCCCCGGCGATAGCCGGCATTTATTCGACAAAAAACAATCACGGCGAGCTTATTAACGCATCGGGTTATAAATTTAAAAATACGCTCGCAAGTTATGTGCATGTCCATTTCGGAAGCAATCCTGGCGCAGCCGTAAATTTTGTAGATTTCATAAAGGAGACCTCGTGGAAAACATCATACTCATAGGACACGGCAGTCCGAAAAAAGACGCCAACAATATCGAACTCGCAGGCAGGCTTTTACACAACGCCATTCATCCGAATTGCGCCGCTAACTGTGTAAAGGTGGCCTATCTCCAATTCGCGGAGCCGGAGATCGCGGATACGATAAAGAAATGCGTCGAGGAAGGCGCGAAAAAGATAATTATCCACCCCTATTTTTTAAGCAGCGGGATGCATGTTACAAAAGACATACCTGAAATAATAAAGGAGGCCGAAAGACAATATCCGGACAGAGAATTTATCTATACGGAACCGCTTGGCATACATGAAAAGCTCGTTCAGGTCGTAGTCGAAAGGATACATGCGGCAAACGGAGGGGACTGTCCCAGATTTACGGATGGAGCGAAGCGGAGTCGTAGAATCGGGACTGTCCCCGTCTGCAGGCGGAGGCATCTCCTACCTGATGAGATAGAAAAAAAGAGCTTCGAGATAATAGCTGAGGAAACCGACCTGAGCGGATTCCCGCCCGAGCAGGTTCCGATAATAAAGCGGGTAATTCATGCGACCGCAGATTTCGAATTTAAAAATACACTCATGTTCC
>MNVK01000015.1 GCA_001871685.1 Nitrospirae bacterium CG1_02_44_142 | reverse complement strand
GACAGTCTACATGCGCATAGTGACGGTTGTCTGTCTCGTATTCTACGTGCGCTGTGGCTATGGTTATCCCTCTTGCCTTTTCCTCGGGCGCATTGTCTATTGAATCATAGGCGCGATACGCTGCCTGTCCCTTGAATGCCAGCACTTTCGTTATTGCTGCCGTTAGTGTGGTCTTCCCGTGGTCTACGTGCCCTATCGTCCCTACGTTGCAGTGCGGCTTCGTCCTCTCAAATTTTGCCTTCGCCATTATTGCCTCCTTTGTTAAAAGTGTCAGTGTCAGTTTTCAGTGCCTGTATATTACTGACACTAACCACTGCCACTATTCACTGCCGTTCACAAGCCCATGACCGGGATCGAACCGGTGACCTCATCCTTACCAAGGATGTGCTCTGCCAACTGAGCTACATGGGCAACCTAACCAAATGAAAAGTTATAAGCTAAAATTTTTAAATCTTCTTGCAACTCCTAACTCTTAACTGCGAATTTTGCATGGCAAAATTCGCTGGAGCGGGAAACGGGATTCGAACCCGCGACCCTCAGCTTGGAAGGCTGACGCTCTACCACTGAGCTACTCCCGCACTCAAAAGTTACAAGTTAGAACTTAAAACAACGACAAAAAAATTAAACTGCAATGCTTAACTTTTAATTCTTAACTTACTAACTGCGAATTTTACGAAGTAAAATTCGCTGGTGGAGAGGGGAGGATTTGAACCTCCGAAGGCAGAGCCGGCAGATTTACAGTCTGCTCCCTTTGGCCACTCGGGAACCTCTCCGTGGAGCCACCGAAGGGAATCGAACCCCCGACCCTCTGATTACAAATCAGATGCTCTGCCGGCTGAGCTACGGTGGCATTCTCAGCTAACACTGTAATTACATTGTCAAAAAGCGCAGAGCAGAAAAAGACAACACTACACCTGCTCATTTTTTTATAACTGAATAATATAAGGAATTTAGTATAACATGGTCAATTGTAGAAATTCAAGGATAACTGGAGTTATCTCGCTATTTCTCGTCAAGTTTAATTTTTTCTCATTCTTTGTCGTAAAACCTCAAACATAAGCACAGCGCTTGCAGCCGAAACATTTAAGGAGTTAACCCTGCCCCTCATTGGGATGCTGACAACAAAATCACACTTTTCCGCCACTGTCTTTCTTAACCCTCGGTACTCTGAACCGATGACAAGACCGGTAGGCACGCTGAAATCAACATCCCATGGCATATTCCCTGAGCCGCTTTCAGCTCCAATTATTGTAATCCCTCTTTCTTTCATCTCAGAGATTGCATGTTTTATATTGCTTACACGTGAGACTGGAACATATTCAACTGCGCCTGCAGACGCCTTTGATACAGCAGGGCCTAAGCCTGCAGACCTGTGTTCCTGAATAACAACTCCGTGCACCCCTGCCGCATCAGCAGACCTTACGATTGCGCCTACATTTCCGGGGTCCTCTATACAGTCAAGGATAAGAAAAAGCGGGGTCTCGTTTCTCTTTTCCGGAATATTAAGAAGCTCATAAATATCCATGTATCCCTTTTCAGAAACCTTTGCTGCAACCCCCTGATGCCCTTTGGGAAATCTCTCATTGAAAAAAGCAGCATCAACTATCCTAAGAGCAATCCCTCTGCTTTCTGTTTCTTTTTTTATGAGGAGAATCTTCTCATGTCTTCCGGATGAGATATAGACCTCTTTTATATTCCTCCCCGCCCTCAATGCCTCAAGAACAGGATTTAATCCATATATCCACATAGAATTGAGTTATCCGGTATCCCTTCTAAAGATTTTCCAACTTGCTTATTTTACTATATCTTTATGAGTTGCCGAAAGAAATAAATTAAACCCTTGACTTGCCGGATTCGCAGGTAGTAGATTAAAACTGAAAACTTTATTTTTCTGTATAACATATTGGAAAGGAGAACTATTTGATGAAAAAATATATTATTCCCATTTTTATGCTCATACTTTTCTCTACTGTTATCAATGTATGGGCTCATCACCAGGAAGAAAAGACAGGCGCTGGAAAGGCAAGTTTTACAAAACATTTTAATGGGAGCCTCTTCATGATTACAGAGAAGGGAGAATTCAGCATTGAGGTCCTGCTTGATGAGAAGGAATACAAAATAGGCAAGGATGTGATTGGCATTGTAGTCCACGACAAGAATGACGGTGATGTTGAAAATGCTGACATAAAAATTAGCTATAAAGATATGAAGGAAACCCCGGTCATAAGAGAAAAGGGAGCTGGGCTTTATGTAGTCTCAAATCTGGATATTAAGACAGAAGGCAGATGGGAGCTCAATATAACAGTGAAAAAGAAAAAGAAAGAAGACGCCGCAGCATTTATCTTTCCGGCTGCCTTGAACAAACTTCTGCCCGCAGGTAAATATGATTCAGATGCGGCCGTCAAAACTAAATAATCAATGAATCAGCAGAAACTTCTTCATCGGTTGCTGGAATTACGGGATAATAATTGTGCGTTGAAATCTGGATATACAATAATAATCTCCATATTTTTAATATTTGGCTGTAGTTTTCCCTTATCAAAAGAAAGGCTGATACCGGAGCCGCTAAAAGGCGGCAAAAGCATACAAGGAACTTTCACGCTTATACTATACGGAGCAAACCATTCAAACGACCTTGAAACAATAGCAATACTTGACCGTGAAGGAGACGGGTATGAATTTGAGCCATACGCCCCTGAATTCCAATATAAAACAAAGAAACATCTCCCGGCTCAAGAGGCGCTCTCTGAAGCCGAAAAATTCGTTAGCTGGCATCATTCATTCAGAAACATCATTATAAGCGAAATTACTGACGAAAAAGGTTCTCAGCTCGGGTATGAAGTTAGGCCCCTCTATTACCCATGGGAATTTGGCTTCTCTGACGTACTGGAAGTGGATTATTTTAAAAGCGGCAATAAAATAATTACAAGAATAAAACTAATTGAATCCGTTGAGAAAATCATCTCCGGCGGCGGTGATTCGCGCGGAGTCTTTGAATAGGTCCGGACTTAGCCTGTTTTTTCATTGTATCTGAAACAGCATCCAGTATTGCCTCCGCAGCATTATCCTTTGTCATTAGAGGCAGTGAGAGTTCTTTATTTTTTCTTATAATCGTTATCTCATTGGTATCTACGTCAAAGCCGGAACCAACTGCCGTAACATTATTAAAAACAATCATGTCTGCATTTTTTTGTATGAGCTTTTTCTTTGCCCTGTCAAGCCTTCTGCCTGTTTCAGCAGCAAACCCAACCAATATAGGTTTATTTTTTAACTGCCCTATTTCAGAGAGAATATCAGGGGTGTTTTTAAAATTGACGGACAGTTTGCCGGATTTTTCTATTTTTGCTTTTTCTTTCTTCTCCGGAGAGAAATCTGCCGGAGCCGCAGCCATTATAACAATATCAGTCTCTGCAAGGCGCTTAAACATCGCATCTCTCATCTCTTGAGCCGTCTCAACGCGGAAAAATGACTTCAAGCCTTGAGGCTGCTTTAAACAGGACGGCCCGCTGACCAATATCACTTCAGCGCCCCGTCTGATACATGCCCTGGCAATTGCATACCCCATCTTGCCGGATGACCTATTGGAAAGAAATCGGACAGGGTCAAGATATTCGCGTGTCGGCCCTGCGGTTAAAATAATTCTTTTTTTAAAAAAGTCTTTCTTGCTGAATGCTGATTTTATTGTCTCTATAATTTCACTGACGTCAGCCATCCTTCCGATTCCTTCTTCCCCGCAGGCCAGGGTTCCACGGTCAGGGCCGGTCTGCATAACGCCATGGGCTGTCAGACGTCTGAGATTTTCCTGAAAAATAGGATTATCGTACATCCTCCAGTTCATTGACGGAGCTATGACAACTTTCCCTTTAAAAGAAAGGAGGCATGTGCTCAGCAGGTCATCGGCAATTCCATTAGCGAACTTACCGATTATATTTGCCGTGGCTGGAGCAATTGCCATAAGGTCTGCATTCCGCGGGAGATTTATATGGGACATGGGGTCGTCAAAGACGCCTGAATATACCCTGTTTCCGGAGGCTATCTCAAGCGATAAGGGGGTAATAAAATTTTTTGAGGCGGCAGTCATTATTACAACAACCGACGCCCCTTCATCTTTCATTCTTCTGACTAAATCAACAGCCTTATAAGCTGCCGCCCCGCCTGTTACGCCCAGAAGTATATTCTTATTCTTTAACACCTTCCTCTTGTTTTTCACTGAAAAGTTCTTCCAGCGCCTTCTTGTCCACCGTCTCTTTTTCGTGCAGATATACCTTCAGGTCTTTCTCAAGTTCCGTGAGTTCTTCAGGCGTAGCTTCTCTTCTCTTCTCCTCAAGCAGCCTTCTGTAATCAAATTTCTTTGCATCTTCTTCCGCCTTTTTAGCCTCTTCTCCTATGAGAAACTCCAGCTTACCCTGAACTGCCTCTTCAATAGCAATCGTAGTTACCCTTCTTGACTTCGTCTGAATCTTCGGTTTCACACCCAGAGAGAGTTCTTTAGCCCTCTGAGAAGCTATCATCACAAGCCTGTATCTGCCGTCAATTTTCTTCATATCAAGCTCTATTGGAAGCGAAATAATATCCATTTACTGCACCCTCCGCCTTAAAAAATTTTTCTCTATCCATAACGAATCCGTATTCTCTATACGGAATTTTTCCGAAACTATTATAGCCTTTAACTCCTCTAAGGCTGTATCCAGCACACGGTTTATTATAACATAATCATATTTTTTGTAATCCCTTATCTCATCAACCGCCCTTTTAAGCCTTCTTTGTATTTCTTCTTTTGAATTACACCTGCGTTTTTTAAGCCTCTCCTTAAGCGCTCGCGGCGACGGAGGGAGAATAAAAATATAAATACCGTTTTTATATTTCTTCCTTATCTGTCTTGCCCCCTGAATATCTACATCAAGTATAACGTCTATCCCTTTATTCAGCATGGCCTCAAGCCTCTTTCTGGAGGTTCCGTATAGGTTGCCGTGAACCTCTGCCCACTCTACAAATTCATCCTTGCCTGCCATACGACGGAACACATCTTCCTTTATAAACGTATAATCCCTGTTATTAACCTCCCCATGCCTAATGCGCCTTGTCGTATAAGAAACAGAATGCCTCAGATTCGGCATTAGTGAACTAAGGTTCTGGCACAAAGTAGTCTTCCCTGCTCCTGAAGGAGCGGAGATGATAAACAGCCTCCCCCTATTCTTCCTCTTCATCGGTTTCAGTCTTTCCTTTTCCGGGCAGCTCGGAATCTCCGACAAAAAATCTCTGCGTAATGGTCTCAACCTGCAGAGCGCTGAGTATAATATGGTCGCTGTCAGTAACTATTATGGAGCGGGTCCGCCTTCCCTCTGTCGCATCCACAAGCTTCCCCTGTTTTCTTGCTTCCTCTCTAAATCTTTTCATCGGAGCAGAACCGGGCGTTACTATAGCAACAACCTTTGACGCTGTAACTGCATTTCCGAATCCTATGTTTACAAGCACCGGGCCTAAATCGCCTTTCTTCATAATCACCCCTAACAAAAGTGTAAAGTGTCAGTTTTCAGTGTCTGTATTGCTGACACTAATCACTGACACTGTTCACTGTATATTCTGCACCTGTTCTCTCATTTTTTCTATCTCACTCTTCATCTCTATTATGATATTTGCGATTCTGTAATCGCCTGCCTTTGATGCGGCAGTATTTGCTTCCCTGTTTAGTTCCTGCAGCAAGAAATCCAGTTGTTTGCCTATTATATCACCACTCTTAAGAATTTTTCTGAACTGCTTTATATGGGTATCTATCCTGGTCAACTCTTCTGTTATATCGCTCTTTTCAATAATAATGGCAACCTCCTGAAGCATCCTGTCCTTGTCATATCCCACTCCGTTAAGAATCTCCCTCAGCCTTTCATGAAATTTAATTTTATAATCCGAAATAACATCAGGAATGAGGGATATAAGGTCTTTGTTGAGAGATTCCACTTTACCCGCCATATTAGAAATATCTTCTGATATTATTTTTCCTTCTTCGCTTCTCAGCTTTTCAAGCTGTTCCATTGCCTCCTTAAATGCGGCATACAACAAACCGCTGTCGCATTCCTGCCTCTCTACAGTGAAAAGCTCCCTATAATTCAAAAGTGTCTGAATATCTACAGCGCCCGGAATTGACAGTTCAGACCGCAATGCCTCAAGGCGTTTATATATCTCCTTAGCGAGTTCAGCATTGAGTTTAAACCCTGCCTTGCTATCCCCGATTATTGAAACTGAAACATCAATCTTGCCTCTTGCAAACTTTTCCTTAAGCATCTTTCTCATGGGAATCTCATGTTTGCTTAATAACGGAGGAAGTTTCATTGAAATATCCGCAAAGCGGTGGTTAAGAGAACGAATCTCCACCCTGAAAATGTTTTTTTCGGATGCGCCGAATCCTGTCATACTCTGAATCATGGCAAGCTAAAATATAAAATACTCCTCACATAAAGTCAAATATTTCTTTTTTTCAATAGCAAAAATTTATAGATATGTAATATAATACGAAACAAATTTCAATTCTCAAGGGAGGGACTTATGGTTAAGGTTTATTATGATAAAGATGCAAAGTTGAGCGCTCTCAAAAACAAAACAGTAGCAGTGGTAGGATACGGGAGCCAGGGACACGCCCATGCAAATAACCTCAAGGAAAGCGGCATGGACGTCATTGTTGCAGGAAGAAGCGGGAGTTCATGGGATAAGGCTGAAAAGGCTGGATTCAAAGTCATGACCCCTGCGGCAGCGGCTAAAATAGCCGATGTGATAATGATACTTCTTCCCGATGAGTTTCAAGCTGATGTCTATAAAAACGAGATTGCTCCGAATATGAAAAAAGGCGTTTATCTTGCATTTGCACACGGCTTTAATATTCACTTCGGACAGATAGCGCCTCCTGCGGACGCCAATGTCTTCATGGCCGCGCCTAAAGGCCCGGGACATCTTGTTCGTTCCGAATACACAAAGGGAAGCGGCGTCCCGTGTCTCATAGCAATTTATCAGGACCCCTCAAAAAATACAAAAGACATAGCCCTTGCATACGCATCGGCAATAGGGGGAGGAAAGGCCGGTATAATTGAGACGTCTTTCAGGGAAGAGACAGAGACAGACCTGTTCGGAGAGCAGGTTGTTCTCTGCGGAGGGCTGACATCCCTCATTCAGGCTGGTTTTGAAACCCTTGTAGAAGCTGGCTATGCGCCTGAAATGGCATACTTTGAGTGCCTCCATGAGGTGAAACTTATAGTTGACCTCATCTACGAAGGCGGCATATCCAACATGAGATACTCCATAAGCAACACGGCTCAGTACGGCGATATTACAAGAGGCCCGAGGGTTATCACTGAAGATACAAAGAAAGAAATGAAAAAGATACTCACGGAGATACAGGACGGCGTATTTGCAAGGGAATGGCTGCTTGAGTGCAAGGTAAACAAGCCTGTATTCAATGCTCTGACAAAAAAGGGCGCAGAACATCAGATAGAAGAGGTCGGAGGAAAACTCAGGGCGATGATGCCGTGGCTTAAAAAAGGCAAACTCGTAGATAAGTCAAAGGCGTGAAACTCGCATCTGAGGGTTATCCCTATATAATAATTTTTGCCGCCACAACAATTGTTGCTTTATTATTAGGTGGAAAATGGATGGTAATAGCGCCATTCGTTATCACCGTTTTCATGGTTTACTTCTTCAGGGACCCTGAAAGACAGATACCTGAAGGAGATAATATTTTTGTATCCCCTGCTGACGGCAAGGTTATATTGATAAAAGATGTTGGCAAAGACACTCACCCCCCCATCCCCCCCTTACTAAGGGGGGGCGAAGGGGGGATGAAAGACACTGACAGGGGATTTATTGAAATAAGCATTTTCATGTCGCCCTTCAATGTGCATGTGAACCGCGCGCCCTGCGACGGAAAAATCAAAAACATACAGCACAATAAGGGGAAATTCATAGCTGCATATAAAGACGGGGCGTCATTCAAAAATGAAAATATTGAGCTGACGCTGGATACAAAATACGGCGCTATACTTGTCCGTCAGGTTGCAGGCTATATTGCACGAAGGGCGGTATGCAGGGCAAATACCGGCGACAGCTTAAAGCGTGGGGAAAGATACGGGATTATCAAGTTCAGTTCAAGGCTTGATGTGTATCTCCCAAAAGATACCGCCATTAAGGTAAAATTAGGCGATAAGGTAAAAGCAGGAGAGACTGTGATAGGAGTTATTAAGAATTAAACTCTGATTGAGATTGTAAAGGCAAAAATGATTCGCAAGTTATGGAGAGGTGAAAAATGAATATTGCGGAAAAATACTTTAAAAAACAGTTTTCTTCCGAGGAATTCAGATGCTCATTTCTGGAAGAAAAAATCAAACTTGACATAGAATACCAGTTAGAGGAACTCAAAAGAGATATTCAGACTAATAAAAGTTCAAAGACGCTTATCAAAAGGGTTAAGGCAATAGAACAATACGTCATGTCCGCATAAGTCGTGGCTACTACGACTTATCCTTTTAATCTTTCATAAACATCTTCAAACTGAGAGGCTGTTTCCTTGAATGCCTGAAGCACACTCGGGTCAAAGTGATGCGGCATGGTCCTTCCGTCGCCCTCTGTGATGATTTTGCAGGCAGTCTGGTGGTCAAAGGCAGGCTTATATACACGGGCATTTCTTAAAGCGTCATACTGGTCTGCGATGTTTAACATCCTCCCTGAGAGCGGTATCTGCTCGCCTTTTAGTCCATGCGGATAACCGCTGCCGTCCCATCGCTCGTGATGTGAAAGGGCGATTTCCTTTGCCAGCATAAGCCTCACGTGCTCGCCCAGTATTGTTCCGCCGTATATCGTATGTCTCTTCATCTCTTCAAATTCTTCAGGTGTCAGCTTGCCGGGTTTTTTAAGGATGCCGGCAGGCGTATGAATCTTCCCGACATCGTGCATCTGCGCCTGCAGATGTATGATGTTCATAAAGTTTTCAGGCATTCCGAGTTGTTTGGAAATAAGCGCACAATACTCGCCGACTCTAATAATGTGATTGCCCGTATCTTCGTCATTTGCCTCCGAAGCCCTTGCAAGGGCATGAACAGTATATGCAAAGGCGTCTTCAGTCTCTCGGACCTGGCCTGATAAGGACCTGAGAAACAAACTCTGCATAACAAGGCTGTTTAAAACCGCAGCGTCATACGAGGAAACACCCCAGCCGTAATTGACTGCATGAATGCAGAGGGACGGACTGCTGTAGCAAACATAATTTTGAACATCTATGCCGAGAGACTTGAATAGTTTGACATGCGGCTGATGCGCCGGCTCTTCAAGGTCAATTTTATTAGCAAACATAAGCGGCCTGCTGTCTTCAGCATCAACCAGACAACGATGAAAACCCTCTTTATAAGAAACCTTCTTAAGCGAGCTATTGCTGAATTCATACTTAATCAATTCAGAGGTCAGCCCTCCGCCGGAAACCCTCAAAACAACCATCTCGGGTTTCCATGCTTCCTCATCTTTCTTTCTGATAATCTGTTCTATAACCTTTTCAAAACTAAAAATCAAATCGTAATTCAGAGTGTCAAAGGACGCTATCATTTTCTCGCCAAAGTCCGTCAGGTGATTGATATTATCATATGCCAGGTTCAGCCTGTCATTAAGGTTTTTAATCTTAAGCAGCATCTTTATTCTGGCTAATACCTCGCCATGGTCAAAGGGCTTGGATATGAAATCCTCTGCGCCTGCCTCAATGCCTTTTATCCTGTCTTCCCTGGACCTCAAAGCCGTTATCATAACAACAGGGATATGCCTGTAGCGGTTGTCTTCTTTTATCTTTTTGCAGACCTCAAAGCCGTTAATCTCCGGCATCATCACATCAAGAAGCACAATATCCATGCCCTGCTCATTAAGCTTTTCCAGCGCCTCTTTGCCGTCTGTTGCCTTAATCACCTCATAGCCTCGCGGCGCAAGCAGCGCCTCAAGGAGCTTTAGATTTGCAGGCTCATCGTCCACGCAAAGAATTCGCGGTTTTTGCATGTTCATAAAACCTCCTCCAATATTTTTCTCACCCTTTCCGGAAGCTCCCGTGTGTTCAGGGGCTTGGAAATATAATCATCAGCCCCTGCCTGAAGTATCTTCTCCTTGTCGCCTACCATGGCAAAGGACGTTACGGCAATAATCTTTATGCGCCTTGTTTCAGGGTCGTTTTTAAGAATGGAAGTGGCGGCAAACCCATCCATAACAGGCATCTGCATATCCATAAGTATCAGCTCAGGATTGAACTCCTTTGCCATCTTTATCGCCTCTTCTCCGTTTTCCGCCTCTATAATCTCATAACCATGATATGTCAGAATATCTCTCATCATCCTGCGGTTTTTTTCATTGTCTTCAACAATTAAAATCTTAGGCATAAAACCTCCTCTGTCTTATCGGTATCACAAACATAAATTTGCTCCCCTTTCCGTATTCGCTCTCTACCCATATCCTGCCGCCAAGAAGCTCAACTAATTTTTTAGTCAAATTCAGGCCCACGCCTGTGCCGCTGTATTTTTTTGTGTAAGGAGATTCCCGCTGCCCGATTTCAGTAAAAATATGCAGCAAGTCTTCGGGTTTAATGCCGATGCCGGTGTCTTCCACGGTAATTTCTACAAAATTACCGTCAGGATGCCGATGCATGATTCACGATGTAGACCCCCTTTAACTTCCCCCCTTGCCAATGGGGGACTGAGGGGGGTATCCTCTATCTTGTATCCTGTATCCTGCATCTTGCATCGTCTGGCAGAGACCCGCACGCTTCCTCCCTCCGGCGTGAACTTCACTGCATTTGAGAGCAGGTTGAACATTATCTGACCCAGTTTCCCTGAATCCGCTTCTATCTCTATGTCTGCCTCCGGCTCAATATCAAGGCTTAATTTCAGATTATGCTTCATAGCCTCTTCATTAAATGCTGTGGTGGATGATTTCAGCATATCTTTAAGAAGAAATCTGCTAAGTTTAAGCTCCTTACCGCCGTAAGTCGCCTGTGAAAGGTCTATCATATCAGTGATAAGATGAAGCAGATGCTGACCGCTGTTCAGGATGTCGGACACATACTCTTTTTGTTTTACGTTTAATTCTCCGTATAATCCATCCTGAAGAATCTGTGAAAACCCGATGACGGAATTAAGGGGGGTCGTCAGTTCATGGCTCATGTTCGCAAGAAACTCAGACTTTACCCTATTTGCTTCATCGGCAGTCTTTTTCGCTTCTATCAAAGCCATTTCAGTCTTCTTGCGTTCGGTGATGTCAAAGACAATTCCATCCACTCCGAGAAATTCCCCGCCCTCCGTAAAAAATGACTTCTTACTATCTAAAACATAACGAAGGCCGCCTTTTTTATCTGTTATTCTATACTCCTGTTGGAGTGAGACGGGGCCTTTCATCAGTTTTGCTGCTGCTGAAAGAATCCTGTTCCTATCATCAGAATGGATAATATGAAGCCAGTTTATTTTTTGTGACTGAAATTCCTGAGCCGTATAACCACAGATTTGTTCGCTGTTTGAAATTACTTCCACAGTCCAATCACTGTTGCCCCGGTAAATCATACCGTGAATATTGGAAAGCATGCTCAAAAATTTTTCTTCGCTTCTCCTTAACGCATCTTCCGTCTGCTTCCGCTCGGTGATTATATCCACCAATGCCCATTGCGCCTGCTTTAACTCTATACAATTTTTTATTATTCCTTTAAGCTCATAAAAATTGACCGGTTTTCTGAGAAAAGCGCCTGCTCCAAGCTCAAAACATCTCTTCATATCTTCGTCATTACCGTAACCTGTCATAACAATAACCGAACATAAATCAGAAGCCGATAATTTTATGCGTTCCATGAATTCAATGCCGTCCATGACAGGCATTTTTAAGTCCAAAATAGTTATAACAGGTTTTTTCTTATGAAATAATTCCAGCCCTTCCTTGCCGTTTTTAGCGGATAGTATTTCGTATCCTTCAGCTTTTAAATTTTCAGACACGGCATCTATAACAGCCGGCTCATCATCAATTATCAGAATCTTTTTATCCATTTAGAACCCTGTCTATCTCTATCCTCAATGCCTCTTTTTTAACCGGCTTCGGCACAAAGCCGTCAACCGGAAGTTCCATCTCAGCCCTTGCCTTTTTCCAGTCATGGAATGCGCTTGTTGCAATAACAGGTATATTCTTCAAGCCGGTTCGTTCTTTAAGCTTTTTTGTAAAATCAAACCCTGTCTGATACGGCATCATGACGTCAGTGATTATCAAGTCAAAATACGGGTCAAAACCAAGGATGTCCATTGCATCCTCTCCGTCGTCTGCCGTAACAGCCTCAAAACCCAGCATAGTCAGAAAGTCGTAAAAAATCTTCCTGCTTTTGCTGTCGTCATCCACAATAAGAACTCTTTTTTTATCCATATCATTCCTCCTTCCAGCGAAAATACATAACCATTTAAATACAATAAACAGTCATCTGTAAAAACTATTCACTATTCCCTATTCCCTGTTTCATTGGCAGCGCAAAACTGAATTTGCTTCCCTTCCCGAATTCGCTTTCAACCCAAATCCTGCCGCCGTGAAGCTCTACAAATCTCTTTGTCAACGCAAGGCCCAGCCCTGTGCCTTCATACTTTTTCTCATACGCCGATTCAAGCTGAGAAAATTCCTTAAAGAGCTTCGGCATATCTTCAGGTTTTATGCCGATGCCGGTGTCAGTGACAGAGATTTCAATAACCCCTCCCTGCCTCCCCTTATCTAAGGGAAGGTTAGGTGGGGTTACTTTCTTTGCGCTTACCCGCACGCTTCCCCCCTCCGGCGTAAACTTCACTGCATTGCTCAGAAGGTTGAATATTACCTGCTTTAATTTCCTCTCGTCAGCTTCTATTTCAATATCAGCCTCAGGCGTAATCTCAAAGCTCATATTAATGCCGTGTTTCATGGCTTTTTCCTTCAGCATTGTCATAGACGCATTAAGTAAATCTTTCAAAATAAATATTGAAATCTCAAGCTCCATCTTCCCCGCCTCTACTTTTGACAAATCCAGAATGTCATTGATGAGATCCAAAAGGTGGCTGCCGCTCGTATATATGTCGTTCACATATTCTTTCTCCTTCTCGTTCAACTGCCCATAGAGACCATCCTGAAGGATCTCGGAAAAGCCGATAATTGAATTCAGCGGCGTCCTCAATTCATGCGACATATTGGCAAGAAAATCAGATTTCGCCTTGTTAGCCTCCCCTGCTTCTGCCCGGCGCATCTCTACCTCTCTATTTAATGCTTGGAGTTCAATGTTTGCGTTCTCAAGTTCTCTGGTACGCTCCTGAACCTTATCTTCAAGCCCACTGTATAACGCATTTAATTCCTCTGCCATCTGAAAAAAAGACTTGTTCAATCCGCTGATTTCAGATATGATGCCTGAATATCTTTCTCCCGGCGCTTGCAGATTTCCAGATGCAAAACGCTCTGAATGTCTTCTAATCGCCTCCACTGGTTTTGATATGGCAACACTCAAAATATATGCAATTGTAAGAGCAAGCAACAACACCAGCAATCCCCCAAATACGGCATAATAAAATGAACTCATTATTGACTTGTTCATATCTCCAATGTCTCGCGTTATCCATATCTTCCAGCCGTTTTCAAGGCTATAAAAGGCCACTATCTTCTTTCGGTTGTCAAACATTGAAATAAACTCAGCTATGCCTTTTTTATTTTTTCCCGCCGCCTTAAAAATTTCAGTGGATGATAAATCCTTCATCACATCTTCAGGCGCAAGATCAGAATGCGCAACAACTCTCCCATACTCATCTACAAGGGTTAGCATTCCTCTGCCATAGAGGTTCATACTGCTTACAATCTTCTGTATATTCTCAGTGCTGAATGCGGCAAACACAAAGCCGCTAAACACTCCTTTCTCATCAAAAACCGGGGATGCAAGCGGGATTATTGGCTGTTTAGCTACCCTCCCTATAATGATTCTGCCAATAACAGGCCTTCTAAGCTCCCTTACCTTTTTATAATAATCCCTGTCGCTATAATCTCTGCCGATGTTTTTCCTTCCTTCCGCATCATAAAGCGGAGAGAATGCCACAGCCTTTCCATTCACATCCCCGACCCATACTGTCTTAAAAACAGGATTTCTGTAATGAACGCTTTCTACAATCTTCTGCGCTTTTTCCGTATCTATGCCTGCCTCTGATACCTCTTCGGATACCTGTTTAAGTAAAGAGAGCCTTGTATTAAACACTGTTTCTATAATTGTGCCGAGGGATTCTGCAACAGGCAGATAATCCTGCTCAACTCTGTCTCTTTCATGCTTCTGGAGCCAGAAATAGCGTTGGACCAGTCCGACAGTTACAGCAAGAAAGGTTAAAATAAAAAATGAGGAAACAAGGATTTTTCTTATAGGATATTGTCTCATAGCGCTTTATCCAATCCTTATGAGGGGGTTGCCGGTGAAAGACATATCTGCTGGCAAAAATCTTCTAAATGCAGGACTGACTGACTGACTGACTAAGCAATTTTCGTGCAAGAATCATTTTGACCATAAGCAAATTATCTCAAAGAACATATCGTTTGTCAAGGTTAAAAAATAAATAACCCTATCTATCTTACTCGGGCATATGAGAATGATTTTTTCTCTTCATTTAGCTTATAATTACATTTATGAGAAAAGGGATATACATACTTCCGAACAGCCTGACAATGTGCGGGATGTTTGCCGGATTTTACGCAATACTCGCAGCGCTGAGAGGCGACTACATCCCTGCTGCGTGGGCCATAATGATAGCTGTTGTCTTTGACGGCCTTGACGGCTGGATTGCACGCCTCACAAACAGCACTACAAGGTTCGGGATAGAGCTTGATTCCCTGTCAGACCTTGTTGCATTCGGAGTTGCGCCTGCCGTAATACTTTACAAATGGTCGCTTATGTGGTTCGGAAGAATAGGATGGGCGGCAGCCTTCCTCTTTGTGGCGTGCGGGGCGTTAAGGCTTGCAAGGTATAACGTCCAGATGGGTTCCACTGAAAAAAAATCATTCACAGGGATGCCTATACCTGCGGCGGCGTCTGTTGTTGCAGCGGCAGTTATCTTCTACAATGAAATGAACTGGCCCTGTTCAAAAAGCGCTTTTATACTGCTCCTTGCCTTCGTGCTTTCAATACTAATGGTCAGCACGCTGAGGTTTCACGGCGCAAAGGAGCTTGACTTCAAAAAGAGAAAACCTTTCTGGATACTCGTTGCCGTCGCTGTGGGCTTTACCATTATGATTATGCATATAGAGATAGCATTGTTTGTCTTTGCAATGATATATCTTAGTGTTGGTATAATAGAAAATATATACATTTATTACAGGAAGCGCAGCAGCTCAGTAGCGCAGTAGCGCAGAAACATGACTTCTGCCCTGCTGATCATCTGCTCTACTGCTCCTGATTTTGGAGATTGAAAATGAGAATAATCAGAATATTTGACACAACCCTTCGCGACGGGGAGCAGTCGCCCGGCGCCTCAATGACTGTTGACGAGAAGATTCAGATTGCAAAACAGCTTGCGCGCCTCGGAGTTGACGTCATAGAGGCTGGCTTTGCGATAAGCTCGCAGGGAGACTTTGATGCGATAAAGAGAATCGGCGATGAGGTTGAAGGGCCTGTAATATGCAGCCTTGCACGGGCAAAAGAGGAAGACATAAAGAGGGCCTGGGAGGCATTAAAGGATGCCCGCAAAAAGAGAATTCATACATTTCATTCCACCTCGGACATACACCTTAAATACCAGTTCAGGGTAAGCCGTGAGGAGGCCTTAAAGAGGTCTGTTGCAATGGTAAGGCTTGCCCGGAGTTTTGTTGATGATGTTGAATTTTCGCCTATGGACGCCACAAGGACTGATGCGAGTTATCTCCTTGACGTGGTTGATGCTGTTGTAGAAGCGGGCGCAGGAACAGTGAACATCCCTGATACCGTAGGATATGCGATGCCTGATGAATTCGGGAAAATGATAAAGGCGATAAAAGAGAGAATAGGCGGCAGGGCTGTAATATCTGTTCACTGCCACAACGACCTCGGACTTGCTGTTGCAAATTCCCTTTCCGCAATAATCAACGGCGCAGGACAGGTTGAATGCACAATTAATGGAATCGGAGAGCGCGCCGGAAACTGTTCCATGGAAGAAGTTGTAATGTCGCTGAGGACGCGCAGAGACTTTTTTAATGCAGACACAAATATAAACACCGAAGAGATAATCCGCTCCAGCAGGCTTGTAACAAAGATAACAGGCATACCTGTTCAGCCGAATAAGGCAATAGTGGGCGCAAATGCCTTTGCCCATGAATCGGGAATACATCAGGACGGGCTTCTCAAGGAAAAAACAACATACGAGATAATGAGACCTGAGAGCATCGGTCTTCAGAGCACAAAACTCGTGCTCGGCAAACACTCAGGAAGACATGCGTTTAAAGCAAGATTAAAAGAACTTGGTTATGACCTGACGCCTGAAGATATAGAAAGCGCATTTGTAAAATTAAAGCGTCTTGCCGACCAAAAAAAATATATCTTTGATGAAGACATAGAAACGCTTATTTCAGAAGAGGTATCAAAGACGCCGGAGATATATCGGCTCGTTGGCCTTTCCGTTTCAAGCGGGATGAAAAAAGAACCGAAGGCGGCAATAAGGATGAAGGTCAAAGGCCGGGTTGTAAGGAAAACAGCAACCGGCGACGGCCCTGTTGACGCAGCATATAAGGCAATCGCCTCAATAACAAAGACAAAGAGCATACTCCAGAAATTTGAGGTGAAAGGCATTACCGGCGGCACTGACGCGCTTGGAGAGGTTATGGTATCGCTTGAAGAAAATGGGAAGACCGTCAGAGGCAACGGCGCTGACACAGACATCATAGTAGCGGCGGCAAAGGCGTATATCAATGCTTTAAATAAGCTGACTGTAAGAAAAAGGCAATCATGAAAATCCTTCTCGTCTATCCAAAATATCCTGATACCTTCTGGGGCTTTAAATACGCTCTGAAATTCATTTCCAAAAAGGCCAGCTTTCCGCCTCTGGGACTGCTGACCATGGCTGCGATGCTTCCTGCGGAATGGGAGAAAAGACTTGTTGATATAAATGTTAACCCTCTGAAGGACCAAGACCTCTTATGGGCTGATTATGTCTTTATCAGCGCCATGTCAATTCAGAAAGAGTCAGTAAAAACAGTAATCAGCAGGTGCAAAGCTCTGGGAGTCAAGATTGTTGCAGGCGGGCCGTTGTTCACATCCATCCCTGAAGAGTTTGAAGGGGATGTGGACCATCTTGTGCTCAATGAGGCTGAGATTACCCTTCCGCCTTTCCTAGATGATTTGAAAAATGGACGACTCAAGCATCTTTACACTTCCGGGCAGCGTGCAGACATGAGAGATACTCCATTGCCGCTATGGGAGCTTGCAAATTTTAAAAAATATGCATCAATGAACATCCAGTATTCCAGGGGATGCCCGTTTGATTGCGAATTCTGCAATATCACTGCGCTGTATGGCCGCGTGCCGCGGACCAAAGAAAAAGAACAGGTAGCGGCAGAGATGGAAAACCTCTATCTGCACGGATGGAAGGGCAGTTTATTTTTTGTTGATGACAACTTTATCGGCAATAAGGCGAAGTTAAAAAAGGAAATCCTTCCTGCAATTATAGAATGGATGGAAAAAAGAAATCACCCGTTCACACTTTTTACTGAAGTATCCATCAACCTTTCTGATGATGAAGAGCTTATACATATGATGGTTCAGGCCGGGTTTGACACGGTCTTTATCGGGATTGAGACCCCAAACGAAGAAAGCCTTGCTGAGTGCGGCAAGCTTCAGAACAAAAACCGCGACCTCATAGCCTGCGTCAAAAAAATCCAACGTTCAGGTTTAGAGGTGCAGGCAGGGTTCATCGTTGGGTTTGATAAAGATCCGGCCTCTATCTTTGAACAGCTTATTGTATTTATCCAGAAAAGCGGAATTGCTACTGCAATGGTGGGGCTGCTGAATGCCCCTCGCGGCACTAAACTCTACCACCGTCTAAAAAAAGAAGGCAGACTGTTAAGTGCGATATCAGGAGACAATACTGATTTTTCTATAAACTTCAAATCAAAGATGAACCATGAAGCGCTTATCAGCGGATACAGAAAAGTTGTGCACACTATTTATTCTCCCAAACATTACTATGCACGGGTCAAAAAATTCCTGAAAGAATATAAACCGACGCAGGCAAAAACGTTTCATTTCAAGTTCAGCCGTCTTGAAGCTGGTTTCAAATCCATTTTCCGCCTGGGGATAATAGGAAGGGAAAGAATCTATTACTGGAAGCTTTTTTTCTGGTCTTTATTCCGCAGGCCCCGGCTTTTTCCGCTTGCAATTACCCTTGCGATTTATGGATTCCACTTCCGAAAGATTTTCAAACACCGCCTGCCGGGTCTTCAATAAAAAATCTTTTAAAAAAAGATATAATAATTAGCGTTATTGCGTTGGGCGTTATAGCGCGACAAACGCGATAAACACAATAAACGCTATAAACACATTACACGGAGGATAAATGACTATCACAGAGAAAATACTCGCCGCACATGCAGGCAAAAAAAAGGTTGAGCCCGGAGAACTCATCAATGCAAAGGTTGATATTATCCTTGCAAACGACATTACTGCGCCAATAGCAATACAGGAATTCAAGAAGATAGGCGCAAAGGATGTCTTTGACAGAAACCGCATTGCATTTATCCCCGACCATTTTGCGCCGCAGAAGGATATAAAGGCTGCCGAGCAGTGCAAGATGCTCAAAGATTTTTCAAGAGAATACCACTTAGGCCTTTACTTTGAGGTTGGAAGAATGGGGATTGAACATGCGCTGCTTCCTGAGCAGGGGCTTGTCGTGTCAGGTGATTTAGTTGTCGGAGCTGACAGCCATACGTGCACTTACGGAGCATTGGGCGCATTCTCAACAGGCGTAGGCTCAACAGACGTTGCATCAGCAATGGCAACAGGCGAGTGCTGGTTCAAGGTTCCTGAGTCAATGAAATTTATATATCACGGCAAGCTCAATAAATGGGTCGGCGGAAAAGATTTAATTCTTCATACAATCGGCGATATCGGAGTTGACGGAGCTTTATACAGGGCCATGGAATTTGAAGGGGAAGTGATAAGCAGTCTTCCTATGTATGGAAGGCTGACAATGTGCAACATGGCAATTGAGGCGGGAGGCAAAAACGGTATCATTGTGCCTGACAAAATAACAAGGAAATACGTTAGGGGAAGGGCAAAAAGAGAATTCAAATTTTACAAATCCGATAAAAACTCAAAATATGTTGAAATTAGGGAATACGATTGTTCAAAGATACCGCTGACAGTGTCCTGCCCTCATCTTCCGTCAAACACAAAGCCGGCAGCAGAAGTTGCTCATATCACCATAGACCAGGTAGTAATAGGCTCATGCACAAATGGAAGGATTGAAGATTTAAGAGAGGCTGCGGAAGTAATTAAAGGCAGAAAGGTAAATCCCAATGTAAGGCTGATAGTGATTCCTGCAACACAGCAGATTTATAAGCAGGCGATGAAGGAAAAGTTACTTGATATATTCATAGACGCCGAGGCTGTTGTGTCAACGCCCACATGCGGCCCGTGTCTCGGCGGACACATGGGAATACTTGCAAAAGGCGAAAGAGCGCTTGCAACAACCAATAGAAACTTTGT
>MNVK01000126.1 GCA_001871685.1 Nitrospirae bacterium CG1_02_44_142 | reverse complement strand
AAAGATAATGGTCGTGGTGTTTTGAGAAATCCCTTGGTAAATCTATATCAGCAGCCATATCAGCCAGCCCAGACAGAAGAAAGGATTTCCTCTTGCCATTTTTCTTGCGTGTCTTAAGTCCCTTGATGAACTTCTCCACGTCATCCAGCATAGCCGTTGGCAGGACATCTATCTCTTTTTTTATTTTCTCCGCTTTAAGCATGACACTAATTCCTTTCTATATAATTTTAGCATAAAGGAATTGTTTTTGGGAAAAGAAAAGGGGATAGGGGATGCATGGAACTCTGTCGACATAATCGGAATGCTGTTTTTGCTGCGTCATTAGAGCTGCGTCATTAGGGTCAAGTCTTGCTTTTTGACATTTATTAAAAATCTCGCATTCCATAATTATAATTTAATATCAAGATTATAGACCCCTTTTCTTCCCTTTTCTTCCCCCGAAAAATCTGAAGAATCCATTTACCTCTCCTGAATCGTTTTAAAGAGAACTTACTTCAAGTCAGCCACAACTTATTCTATCATCTTCTCTGGACAGTGCAATATGTTTCTGCCAGTCACTGCCCTTTTCCGGGAAATCAGACCTGTAATGAGCGCCAACGCTTCCCTTTCTGAGAGAGGCGGCCTCTGCAATCAGCATTGCCGCTGTGAGCATGTTTTTTAACTCAAGCTCTCTTCTGGTGTAGAATGCCTTATCAAGTATAAATGACCATTCAGAAAGCCTTTTTCTGGCATCTTCAAGCGACTCCCTGCATCTTATTATCCCAACCCTCTCCAGCATAAGCTTTCTCAATGACCTTCTTATCTCATCATGTTCAGGGATAGAATGATATGCAGGTGAATAATCAGAAACTCTGAACTCTGAAAGCCCGACTCGGCGGTTCGCCGAAGGAGACCGCACTCCAAACTCAAGCGCTGACCTGCCTGCCCGCGCGCCGTAAACGAGCCCTTCAAGGAGGCTGTTGCTGGCAAGCCTGTTTGCGCCGTGTACCCCGGTGCAAGCTGTCTCGCCAGCCGCATAAAGCCCTCTAATAGTGGTTGCTCCATTAATATCAGTTTTGATTCCTCCCATCATATAATGGGCGGCGGGAGATACCGGGATAAGGTCTTTGGTAATATCAACATTGTACTGGAGGCATGTGGAATATATCTTGGGAAATCTCTTTATCACAAAATCACTTTTAAGATGGGTCATGTCAAGATATACATGCTTGGTGTTTGTCTTTACCATTTCTGAGATTATGGCCCTTGATACAATGTCTCTCGGCGCAAGCTCCGCATCACTGTGATAGTTCTTCATGAACGGCTCTTTGTTTATATTCCTTAAAATCGCCCCTTCGCCTCTCATTGATTCGCTTAACAAAAACTGCGGCGCATACTTGGAGTAAAGGCTTGTTGGATGGAACTGAACAAATTCCATATCCTCAACAACTGCGCCTGCCCTGAAACCTATGGCCATGCCGTCGCCTGTTGCTACCAGCGGGTTTGTTGTTCTGGCAAATATCTGTCCTGCGCCTCCTGTGCATAGGACTGTCGCCCTTGCAATGACAGCGGTTATTTTTCTGTCCTTCAGGATATATGCTCCGCAGCACTCGCCGTCCTTTATTATCAGGTCCACTGTAAATGCAAAGGGATATTTTTTTACTGATGGGAAAGAACGCGCCTTATTCAGGAGCACGCGTTCAAGCTCTTTCCCCGTAGAATCTCCATGCGCATGGAGAATCCTTCTTCTGGAATGCGCGGCCTCCATTGTGAAATCAAGCCTTGTTCCTCCGCCTGAGGCTGCTCTGTCAAACTCAGCGCCCCAGGAAATAAGTTCCAGAATCCTCTCCGGCCCTTCCTTCACAAGTATCCTGACAGACTCTTCGCTGCAGAGGCCGTCGCCTGCCTTTAGGGTATCCTCAAAATGTATGCCTACCTCATCCTCATCACTCAGCGCAACTGCAACCCCTCCCTGGGCATATTCTGTGCTGCTTTCAGTAGGCATGTCCTTTGTTGCTACAAGGATGTTTCCGTGAGGCGCAAGCTCTATCGCAGCCCTCAGTCCGGCAACCCCGCTTCCAATAATTAGAAAATCAGTGGTTTCTGTTTCCATTTATCCAATTAACTCCTCAAAATCAAAAATATGCATAAAATCTTTTGACAGCTTAGGCTTGATTTTTGAATTTGCCTTTGCCTTTCCGAATGTAATGCAGTTTTTCTCAGCATATTTCTCAGGCACAAGATGCTCCCAGAAATAATCGTCAAAATACTTGTCAAGGAGAGTCCCGTCCATATCAAGGAGGACATACTTAATCTCATTAAGAGGGATTTTATTTTTCAGATTCATCTAACTGCCTCTTTAATCTGTCATGCTGGATATGGTTTTGTCATTCTGCATCAAGTGCGGAATGAGAACAGAGATATTTCTGCTAAAGTTTCCCCTTTGTGGAAGGAATGCCTTTCATCTTCGGATTAATAGTAACTGCTTCTCTGAGCGCCCTGCCAAGCCCTTTAAAAACAGCCTCAATTATGTGATGGACATTCCTGCCGTAAAGAACATTGACATGCAGTGTTATGCTGCTGTTGCTTACGAAAGCCTGAAGGAAGTCCTCTATAAGGTCAGGGTCAAAGTCCTTCAGTTTGCTTTTTTTTGGGAATTCAACTTTATAAACGAGATAAGGCCTTCCGCTGATATCAAGGCTTACCGAGGCAAGGACTTCATCCATAGGCACAGACGCCTGTCCGTATCTTGTTATTCCTTTCATGTCTCCGAGCGCCTGCTTCAATGCCTTGCCGAGCACAATTCCGATGTCTTCCACAGTGTGATGGTCGTCAATATCTACATCGCCTTTTGCCTTCAGTTTCATGTCAAAGAGCCCGTGCTTGCACGTCAAAGAAAGCATGTGGTCCAGAAACGGGATAGAGGTGTTTATTGAATAACTTCCCCTGCCGTCAAGGTTTAAGTCCAACGAGATATTTGTTTCCTTTGTCTTTCTCTTCAACATTGCCTTTCTCATTTCATCACCTCTTTAAGCGCTTTGATAAAAATATTGTTTTCTTTTTTTGTCCCTACCGTCACCCTGAGGCATTCGTTCACAGTTCCTCTCATATTCCTCACAAGCACGCCTTTTTTAAGAAGCCTGCAATAGATTTTATCAGAATTCTTAACTTTGAATAAAATAAAATTAGCCTCGGATGGATAGGGTTTTATTCCCCTGAGCTTCCACAGTTCATTAAGAAGCCTCTCCCTCTCAGAGGTAATAAGCCCCATGTGTAATTTTATTGTATGGGTGTTTTGAAGCAATGCCGCTGCAGCCGCCTGAGAAAGAGAATTGATGTTGAACGGAAGCCTTACCTTGTTAACCTCATTTATTATCTCTCTGTCGGCAATCATAAAGCCTACCCGCAGTCCTGCAAAGCCTATCTTGCTCAGGGTTCTGAGAATCACGAGGTTTTTATAGTCGTTTAACATCGGCAGAAACCCTTTTTCGCTTGAAAACGGCTGATATGCCTCATCAATAACTACGAGTGAGGTTGATTCAACTATCTTTAAAATCCTGTCTGCCGAAAAACAATTGCCTGTGGGGTTATTAGGGCTGCTCAGGAAGATAATCCCCGGTTTTTCTTTTTTAATTAAAGGCAGTATTCTGTCTGTATCCAGGTCAAATTCATCATCCAGCGGAACTTCTATCCTTTTCTCTCCGAGCGCCTGAGAGATAATGCCGTACATTGAAAACGTGGGAACAGGATACAGGACAGGACCGCCGAAAACGGTTATAAGATAATATATCAGCTCATCAGAGCCGTTTCCAAAAAGGATATTCTCCGGCGTCAGCCTCAGATTTTTTGAGATTATTTTTTTTAATGCCTTTGCTTCCGAATCCGGATAACGATTCAATGTCTGAAAGATTTTTTCGACGCTGAACGCTGAACGCTGAACGCTGAACGCTGAATACGGGCTTTCATTTGCGTCAAGCTTCACTTTGCATGGAATCTCTTTTGCGCTATATGCCTTGAGATTGCGGATGTTCGGACTGACAAGGCTCTTTATGCTATATCCTGTCCTTCTCATACTTATGGTATCACTTTATTTAACTGATACTCCACTATGCCTGACGCTCCCGCAGTCTTCAGTTTCGGGATAATGTCGCGCACAACTTTCTCGTCAATTATAACTTCAAGGGCATACCACCTCTTATCTGAAAGGGCTGATATAGTCGGCGAGTGCATGGCGGAAAGAAGAGTCATCACGCGTTTAAAAGACCTCTCGGGGACATTCATTTTGAGGCCGACCTTTTCCTCGGCAGACAACGCCCCTTTCAAAAGCATGACAATATTTTCCATCTTCTGTTTTTTCCATTTGTCCTGCCACGCCTTTTTGTTTGCAATGAATCTTGTGCTTGACTCAAGAATAGTTTCAACAATCCTCAGATTATTTGCCTTTAAAGACGCGCCTGTCTCCGTAAGCTCAACTATGGCGTCGGCAAGGTAAGGCGGTTTCACCTCTGTTGCGCCCCAGGAAAAATCAACCTCTGCCTTTATCCCTTTTGTCTTGAGGTATCTCTTTGTAAACCCTACAAGCTCTGTTGCAATGCGTTTGCCGTTCAAGCCTTTTACGCTTTTTATCTTTGAGTCATTCGGCACGGCAATGACCCATTTTACGGGCCTGAGGCCTTCCTTTGCATAGATGAGTTCTGCAACCTCATGCACGTCGGCATTCTGTTCCAGTATCCAGTCTTTGCCTGTAAGCCCGCAGTCAAGTATTCCGTCCTCAACATATCTTGCCATTTCCTGCGCCCTTATCAGCATTGCCTCAACTTCAATGTCGTCAAAGGACGGATAGTAGGAACGGCTTGATACTGAGATGTGGTATCCTGCCTTTCTGAAAAGTTTTAATGTGGACTCCTGAAGGCTTCCCTTGGGAATGCCGAGTTTTAGAATTTTGCTCATAATTAGTTTTCTCCTCAGATTATCTTTGTATTCTGAACCATATAATACATGAGGGCATGGAAAATATTCAATTTTTTGATGTAAGATTATAGAGTATAAAATGAAAGGAACTAAAGTCTCTGTATTTTTAGGCTGCGCAGTTTTGCTAACTATCAATCTGCCGTTTGCTTTTGCAGAGGTAGTTGACAGGGTGGTTGCTTTTGTTGATGACAAGGCAATAACCCTTAGCGACCTTGATGAGAATTACAAGGCTGCGGTGAAACTGAGGCCTGATATAAAAAAAGAAGAGGTATTGAACACGAAGATAAACAGGATGCTCCTTTTGCGCGAGGCAAAAAAGCTGCGTATAGAGGGAGCTAATCCGGATGAGGTTATAAGGGAGTATATAGATTTAAAGCTCAAGACGTTCATAAAGATAACAGAGGACGACCTGAGGGAATTCTATGATAAAAACAGAAAAGAATTCGGCAAGGCTGAGTTTGACGATGCAAGGGAAAAGATTGAGGAATATCTTGTTGAAAAAGAGGTCAATATAAGGCTGAAAAAGCATATTGAAGACTTAAGGTCAAAGGCGTATATAAAGATTCAAATGGATAATTAATTCAGGTGAGACTAATTTATGGTATGCTTTTTGGAAAAAAGGCCATACCACTTATAGGCTATATCCGCTAAAACAATCACTGTCAGCAAAGCCATTGTTACCATAAACAAGGCGTCTATTTTTAGTGTGAGCGCCTCTGAAGAAGATGCAGCCTTTGACGCCTTATCAATAAACATGGTTATCAGTTCCCATGATGCAGTTAATGATGTGGTGAACATAAACGCCATCGGTATAAATGTTACCCAGGCATATTTCGCCTTTCCCGCTCTTAAAAGAAATGTTGTGCCAATGCTTAAGGCAATGGCGGCAAGGAGCTGGTTTGCGACCCCGAACATAGGCCAGATTGTTGATATGTTTCCTGAATATATAAGGTATCCCCATGAGCCGACAACCATGAAACTTGTAATGACGCTGCCGGGCAGCCAGCTTGTCTTTGATAGGGGCTTATAGACATAGCTTCCAAGTTCCTGAAGAAGAAATCTTGCAACCCTGGTCCCTGTGTCAACAGTGGTGAGAATAAATAATGCCTCAAACATCAGCGCAAAGTTGTACCAGTAAGGCATCAGTCCCTTCATGCCGGGAATGCCTGAAAGTATAGACGCCATGCCAACTGCAAGCGATACTGCGCCCCCGGGTCTTCCAGCCACATCTGTCCCCACTGTTTTTGAGAGTTCGGCAATTTTATCAACAGGGAATCCAAGCGCCGCAATTGCATCAAAGGAGAGTTTTGTATTTATCGCGAAATAATCGCCTGGAATCAATATCGTCGCAGCTATAAGCGCCATCATTGATACGAACCCCTCTACGAGCATGGCGCCATAGCCTATCATCCTGATGTCCCCTTCGCTGCTTATCATTTTTGGAGTTGTGCCTGAGGCAATGAGGGAATGGAAGCCGGATATTGCGCCGCATGCTATTGTGATAAACATAAAAGGAAAGAGTTTTCCCGGAATAATAGGGCCTCCACCTTCAGCAAACCTTGTAACAGCAGGCATCTGTATCGTAGGAGCTATAAGAATAACGCCTATTGCCAGGAGAGAGACTGTGCCAATCTTCATATATGTTGACAGATAGTCTCTCGGACAGAGGAGCATCCAGACAGGAAGAACAGACGCGATAAAACCGTATACGGCAATGGAGAACGAAAGGTTATTTTTTGAAAGCGTAAAGAAGGGAGCCAGGAATGAATCGGGGATGTAATGGCCTGTGAATACAGCGGTAAGGAGCAAGGTTACGCCTATGAGAGTTACCTCTGAGACTTTTCCCGGCCTTATGCGGTAAAGGTATATCCCCATGAAGAATGCTATGGGGATTGTTAGAAAGATGGTGAAGGTTCCCCAAGGGCTTTTTGCGAGCGCATTCACAACGGCAAGCCCGAGCCCTGCAAGCGCAACGATTATTATAAAGAGTATTGCAAATGCAGTTGCAATGCCTCCGACGGGGCCTATCTCTTCTTTTGCTATCTGCGCCAGCGAGCGGCCGTTCTTCCGGACTGATGCAAACAGGATGACCATATCATGCACCGCGCCGCCGAGAGCGGAGCCTATCAGTATCCAGAGAAATCCGGGCAGATAACCGAACTGTGCGGCAAGCATTGGGCCTATCAGGGGCCCTGCGCCTGCTATGGCGGCAAAATGGTGCCCGAATAAGACCCATCTGTTTGTCGGATGATAATCAATCCCGTCTCTCAGACTTTTTGCAGGGGTAGGGCGGTTTTCATCTATGACAAGAACCTTTGCAGCGAGGAATGAGGCGTAAAACCTGTAAGTTATTGCATAGAAACATCCTGCTGCAACAACTATCCACAGGGCGTTTATCTTTTCAGAGGGATTAATAATCCCGGCCACTATTGAAATTGCAGCCGCAGCGATGATTGAGACTGTCGTCCAGATGACTTTTTTGAACATTTTTTATTATACATCAGATGATTTCCATACTTACAATCTCATATCCAAATCTTTATCTTCTCTACACAATAAAGGCTGGATAGGCGAAATCGCCTATCCAGCCTTTAAGCAAAAACTTCAAGAATATTTGCCTAAAACCCCATTTTCTGAACCCATTTGGCGTGTCTCTTTTTCGCCCATTCAAGAGGCACAGTGCCGTAAACCATTATCCTGAAGGTGCCGGGGTTTGCAAGAGTGGCAAGATAGATGTGCAGAGGAATAATCGTAACCATCAGAACAAAGCCAATGTTATGCACCAGATGGGATAGAAGCACCCATTTTCTTATGTCAGCCGCAGCAGGCCTGAGCCATATTATAAGCCCTGAGACTGCAATTGCAGTTCCGACTGTTAGAACAATAAGGTAAAGCAGTTTCTGCCCTGTGTTTAATCTGTCCTGAGGAGGGACCACTGCCTTCTTTGAGAAATATCCTCCTGCTTTGGATATCCATGCTATGTCATCACTGCCAAGGCTCAGAGAGACAGGCAGGTAATGGAAGATTGTAAAGAACAGGGATACAGCGAATACAACGCCGCTCCAGTTGTGCCAGAGTTTCATTGCATTGAAATTGCCGAAGATGGAGTTCAACTGTTCCAGGTGAAAAAGAAAACCGAATCCGGTTGCGGCAAGGATAATGAAACTTACTGCCATAACCCAGTGATTTAATATCTCAAAGGCATTTGCTTTTTTAACCATGTTAGCCATTCTTATTTCACCTCCTCATCTTTTTTGGGGCCGAAGGCAACATAATGAACAAGGGATGCGACAACCGCGCCGCCAAGTCCCCAATAGGCCAGGGGTTTCAAGACCTTATGCCAGAAGATAACGCTTTCGGGAATTGCAGGGTTTTCCTCCATTCCATAAACCTTTGGAGCGTCTTTAAAGGCATAGAGCACTCCGAGCCCTCCGAGGTCCGCCTCACCGTAAAGTTTTTGATAACCTGCGCCTTGTGCTTTCCCGATTAGTGAATTCCTGTCGCCATAAGAAATGGCGCCCGTAGGACATGTCTTTGCACATGCAGGCTCAAGCCCTTCTGCTATCCTGTCAGAGCAGAGGTTACACTTTGTAATCTTGTCCTTTTCATCGTATCTCGGAATGTTAAACGGACACCCCGCAACGCAGAGTTTACAGCCGATGCATTTTTCCTTATCAAATCCAACTGCGCCTTCCTTTGTTTTAAATAGAGCTCCGGGTGCAGGACATATCTTCATGCATCCCGCGTCATCGCAGTGCATACATCTCTGGCTGACAAAGAGCCATCGGACAGGATTTGACTCTGAAGGCACCTCAACGTATCGTATCTTGTTATATAGATTCGGCGTAAGGTCAGGCGGATTCTCAACAGTGCCTTTGTTTGTTGTTTTTGCAGCAGAAAGCTGGTTCCATGATTTGCAGGCGGTCTGGCACCCCCTGCATCCTATACATAATTCCGGAGAAATCACTAATGCTTTTCTTGACATGTCATCACCCCCTATGCTTTCTCTATATTGACCATAAAGGCCTTTGTTTCAGGTATCAGCGTATTTGCATCTCCGATTGTCGGCGTGAGAAGATTGGCGCTGTCTCCGCCGCTCCCATTCTCAGGATACTGCCAGCCAAAACACCACGGCAAGCCAACCTGATGAACAGTAGCGTTCATCACCTTGAACGGCTTGAACCTGTCAGTTACCATTGCAATTGCCCATACCTTGCCTCTGCCTGAGGATACGGTAATCTTGTCGCCGTTCTTTATCCCCTTTTCTGCCGCAAGTTCCTTGCCGATTTCAACAAATTGCTGGGGCATCATTTCCATCTGCCAGGGTTCATGTCTTGTAAGCACTCCAGTCTGCCAGTGTTCTGAAACCCTGTATGTTGTTGCAACATAAGGGAACCTTATATCACACGAGTAGAATATGTCCTCAGCGCTGCCGCCCTCTTTTTTAGGTTCATCATGAGGACCTGTAGTCCCATAGAAGAGTTTTACCGTAGGATTTATCCTGTGTTTCTTAGAGAGAGGATTTTCCTGAACAGGACATTCCAGAGGCTCATAATGCTCGGGGAACGGGCCGTCTGCAAGCCCCGGCCCAAATATCGCGCCCATGCCGTCAGCCCTCATGATAAACGGGTATTTGCCCTTCTCATCTGCCATAGGAGGCGCGGGACCGTCAGGTACATCTCCGTCCCATCCCGGAGCGGGCTTTTTTGTCTTCGGGTCCAGTTTATTGGGGTTCCATTTTATAACTGTACGCTTTGGGTCCCACGGTTTGCCGTCAGGGTTAACAGATGCGCGGTTATATAGTATCCTTCTGTTTACAGGCCAGCACCAGGCCCATTCAGGATACATGCCGAGACCGCCAATATCTTTTTTCCCTCTCCTGGCCATCATATTTATAACCTTGTCTTCTTTCTCAGTATAACTTCCGCTGTATATCCAATTCCCGCAGGAAGTGGTCCCGTCTGCCTGAAGAGTTACAAAGTTTGTAGCGAGATGTCCTTTTTTACCGATTTGCTTCGGAGGCGCTGCTTTTTTATCAAATACATCTTCAAGATAATATCCGTTAATCTCCTTTGCAACCCGGTGAATATCAAGCTTTTTGATTTTGCCGTCAGCGCCTTTTTCACCATAGTTCCATGTAAGGTTAATTATCGGAGCAGGGAATTTGCCGCCCTGTTTCTGATAAAGTTTTTTAACCCTGAAATAAAGTTCATTCATTATCTCAGAGTCAGGCCTTGCCTCTCCAATGGGTTCCACTGCCTTATATCTCCATTGAGCAAGTCTGCCTGAATTTGTCAGGCTTCCTTCTTTCTCTACGGATGACGAGCATGGAAGCTGGAATACTTCGGTTTGAATCTCCTGAGGTTTCATATCAGGCCCCTTCCAGAACGAGCCGGTTTCATTGTCAAAGAGATTCACATTCACCATCCATTTGAGCGTTGTGAGGGCTTTTCTTACCTTGCCCGCATTAGCCCCTGAACAGGCAGGATTCTGCCCCCATGCAAAAAACCCTTCAAATTTGCCTTTGAACATCTGGTCAAAGAGAACAAGCCACGAGCCATTCTGCCCTTCGTTGAGCTTTGGAAGGTAGGCATAGCCAAAGTCATTATCCTTTGTTGCATTGCCCCCATATATCGCCTTGAGATAGCTTGTAATATATTTACCCCTGTTGCCCCACCAGTTTACGCTCTTCGGGTCTTTTGTCTTTGGGGTTAACTTTTCAATATAAGTCTTAAGGTCAACCAACGACGCCTTTGAAGCCGGCAGATATCCCGGCAATAGATGGAACAGAAGTGCATGGTCTGTTGAGCCCTGAACATTTGATTCGCCTCTAAGGGCATTAATGCCGCCGCCTGCCAGTCCGATATTTCCAAGCAGAAGCTGGATTATTGTCATGGCCTTTATGTTCTGAGTGCCGACAGTATGCTGGGTCCAGCCCATGGCATAAAGCTCGGTGCCGACCCTGTTGGGCTTGCCTGTGGAGCCGTATGTTTTATAGACCTCAACAAGTTTTTCTTTCGGCGTTCCTGTTATTGCCGATACTTTGTCAAGCGTATACCTGGAGTAGTGTTTCCTCAGAAGCTGAAATACGCAGTTAGGGTCTTTCAGGGTCATGTCTTTTTTAGGAAGTCCTTTTTCATCCAGCTGAAACGCCCAGGTCTTCTTGTCGTATTTCCTTGTCTTTTCATCATACCCTGAGAATATGCCGTCAAGCTGCCCGGGTCCTTTAAAGTCAGGGTTTACAAGATATGCTGCATTTGTGTAATTGGCAACATACTCTCTGAAGTAGAGTCTGTTTTTAAGTATATAGTTAATCATGCCGCCGAGGAAGGCTATGTCAGCGCCCGAACGCATCGGAGCATAGATGTTCGCCTTTGAGGCAGTCCTTGTGAAGCGGGGGTCAACAACGATGAGTTTTGCGCCGCGCTGTTCCCGGGCCTGCATTATCCATTTCATTGATATAGGATGATTCTCTGCGGGGTTTGCCCCCATTACGAGAATTACGTCTGCATTCTTGACGTCAATCCAGTGATTTGTCATTGCGCCGCGACCAAACGACTCTGCCAGAGCCGCTACAGTTGCGGAGTGTCATATTCGGGCCTGGTGCTCTATATAGACAAGCCCCCATGAGCGCAGGAGCTTCTGGAGCATGTAGCATTCTTCATTATCCAGAGCAGCGCTTCCCACATGGGCTATGCCGTCTGTTCTATTTACGACAAAATCTTTTTCTACTTCTTTCTCTGTGCCGTCAGTTTGTTTTTCTTTCACTTTTGATTTTGAGGTAATTTTAAAAGTTCTGTCGCGTGTTGCCTTAATCTTTTTTGCAATCTCATCAAGGGCCCAGTCCCACTCAACCTCTTTCCATTCAGAGGCGCCCGCAGCGCGGTATCTCGGCTTTGTCAGCCTTGCGGGATTATTGACAATCTGATATAAGGAAGCGCCTTTTGAGCAAAGGGTTCCCTCATTGATTGGATGCTCTGTGTCGCCTTCTGTATTAATGACCTTGCCGTCTTTTGTGTAGACACTAATGCCGCATCCCACTGCACAGTAAGGACAGATTGTCTTTGTTTCCTTCGCCCCTTTTGTGCGAAGTTCCATTTCCCTTGCTGCAGCCTCTTCAGGTGTAAGACCGAGACTCGCAGCCCCTGCAGCGACAGTAGCGCCGCCTGAGAGCTTTAAGAAATCACGTCTTGAAATAGCCATAAATACCTCCCTTTCAAAGTAGATTATTTAGCTGATAGGCAAGAAATATTTTTCATTTTAATTATTAGAATGATTTATTAAACTATTAAAACATATACCCGGAACTGTCTTTTGTCAAGATGTTTTTTCCCT
>MNVK01000073.1 GCA_001871685.1 Nitrospirae bacterium CG1_02_44_142 | reverse complement strand
CCTCCTTTCAATTAGCATACGCGCTATACCATATAATGCTAACAAGAACAGTCAATCTCCACCGAGATGCTGACCTGAGATGTTACCCTCTGCCCATCCTCGTCCTCAACGGTCAAGACAACCACATAAACGCCCTGAGTGAAGGTATGCTGCGCATTTTTCCCTTGAGCGCTTTCGCCGTCTCCAAAGTCCCAGCGAATAGACTTAATCTTTCCGCTGCCGCCCCCTACAATCGCCTTGAACTGTACAGTATAAGGCGCGCTGCCCCTTCTGTTCCTAACCCCTCCGATTTTTGCCTTAAGCGGTCCTCCGGAACTCAGTTCTTCCTCTATGAGCAAACTGCCGCCCAGTCTTTTGGACGTCTTCGTAAGCGCATCTCTTGTCTTATCCGGCATTGGGCCGGGAGTTCCCGGACTTCCGCCTGCTACAAGAATCACCTGCTGTCCGTCGTCCACCCTTATCCTCTTTGTCCCTGTTTCAACAATTACCCTTCCAAGAATTGACCAAATAGTAAACTTCTTTTCAGGTTCTTCATACTTAAGCGCAAATTCAGCCCCCTGTGCCATAACAGGCGTATTCCCCACGCTTATCTCAAAATGGGTGAATATATGTTCCGGCGTCTGAGCCTTTGTAAATATCCGGCCCCTTTCAAGAGTAAGCAAACTCTTCTCTAATTTATTATCTCCTTCAAAGGTTACCCCTTTTAAAACAAGAGATGTTTCGGGGTATATCTCTACCATGCTGCCGTTGGACCAAGTAAGGATAGCCGCTGATTTTTCTTTTGTGGCAATCCTGTCATCCCTCTGTATGATATCGCCGTCTTTTAGGGGCTTGCCGTTTACGGTCACAGAGCCGTCCACCTGTGAAGCCCTTACTATGGAAGCATCTTCTGCATACACGGCAGAACCGGCGCCGCTCAGCACATTGCAGCAAAACAAAAAACCTAACAACAATATTAACCTGCCATTGATAAATCGTATCACTTCTGCGTTCCTCCTTTTAATGCAAAGACCTTTTGTCTTTTGTGTGTTCTTTATGTTTTTTATCGGGCTCGTCTGAAACCAGAGAGCATGATGATGTGCCTCAGCCTCCTTGAGAGGCGGCGTCAACGGTAATGCTGGCTGTATGCAGCTTTCCTGTCTTATCCATAATTTCCAGCACCACAGTATATCTGCCGGATTCATAATAGTGGGGCAGTGGAATCATTTCGGCGCTTTCCTCCCCGTCACCGAAAGACCAGTTAAATTTCAGCGGCCCTTTCAGGTTTCTAATCTTCGGCCTAAGATGAACCCATCCGGGACCTTTCCCTGCTTTTGAATCTGAGCTAATTTCAACCACGCCGTCCTTTTGTCCGGCAAAACTAATCCCGCTGCCTATAAGAAGGGTAAAACCAATTAACAAAAAAATTCCGCGGGAAAAATTAGAATTCAAATTCTGCTCCTAAGACAACCTTTGAAGCAGGGTCAGCCTTCTGTCCATTCACCCGCTGGTAAACAGCTCCAGGGATAAAATAACCCGCTTCTGTAAAACCTCTTAACTGCTTATAAATAGGAAAATTAAGGTCTAAATCTATTCCCCATCCAATGTCTTTTGTCTTCTCCGTTGTGAGAGAGTCTCCGCTGCTCCAGTCTATGCCCGGGACGGGCCCTCTGCCTTTATACACGCTTTCCGTGGTCCAATATTTTGCAATGGCAATTCCTGCCTTAAGATTCTTTACAGGCTCAAACTCTGTGAGGACCCTTAAGAATGTAACATTGGTAAGATTGCTGTCCCACAGAAAGTATCCTGCTCTTAAATCCTCGCTGAAGATATTCCCGAATTTTCTCCTATCCTTACAGAGGAATAATCCCCTGAAGTTTTTGTAATTACTGCTTGCTGAATCGTCAGCCTTGTTGCCGGAACCCATCCCTGATTCCAGGCCTGCAGAAAATTTATCTAAGAAGCCGACTTTGCCCGCATGATAATCACCCCTTAACATAAAGGCGTATGCAGAAATATCTCTGGCAGCGCTATAAGAACCTCTAAGATAAATCATATCAGCCTTATAAGATATTTTATCTCCCTTTCCCGAAACTGCCAGTCCCAGCCACACAGGTTCAAAACTTCCGTCACGCGGCGCTGTCGTTGTGTCAAAATCTTTATCAAGGTTAAGGTCCGGGTCTCCGGATTTGCCCCTGTCAAACACTTTAAGAATATACGGCTCTATGACTAAGTCTTTCTTTGGTTTAATATCAAAACTAAGCAGTACGCCGTCAAGTTTATTGGCAAGGCCCAAGACAGCGCTTCTGTCCCCAGATGGAGGCCCCCCTGAATCGCGGAATTTTGTATAATTTTTAAATCCGCCTGCCACCGCTATATACGCCAGAGAGCTTGATACCCTTCCCAGAGGCGTTTGCCCTAATGGATAGGTGAATTTCAAGGCGTCAACCGGCCCTTCAAGGACTATCCCCTCATTTCCTGCCATCATATTCTGCCTTCCGGCTTTGACAGTGAGATTGCCCGTATACTGCACATAAAGTTCCCTAAACAGCGCTGAATTAACCGTTAGAAACTCTGACCATCTGTCCAGAGTCCCTTCACTGTCTTCCTTCCAGTCAAACACAAAGTTCCCTTTGTCAAAGACAACGACCCCTGTTAAAGGTCCATGTTCAGCCTCAATCTTCAACTGGACTCTCTGGTCAAAGTAGGTATAATTGTCATAGGTCCAGGCCTGCTTAGGGTTATTCAAATTAATATTATTTTTAACATTCAATCTCAGCTTGTATTTCCCTGAAAAGTTAAATTTTGTTTTATCTTTTGTCTCTTCCTCTTCTTTTGCTGTCTTAGCCTCTGATTTCCTTTTCCACGTCTCAAGCTCTGTAAGTCTCCGCCTTGCCTCATCATCCCTCGCTTTTGCAGTATCAACTTCAATAACCGGTTCTTCCCATTCATCCGCTCCCGCAGTTTTTTTCTTGTCTTTTGCTTCGGGAAGCGCGGGTTTTGAAGCAGCAGCGGGCGTCTTCTTCTCTCCCTTTAGAAGACTATTCACAAGGGATTCCAGGTCCGAAATGCGTTTCTCCAGTTTCTGAATATACGTTTTTGTTTCTTCATCAGGCTGTGAGCCAACCTTAGCCTTTTCACCGATTTCCGCGGAATATGCGGGCAGGGATGCCAGCAATAAAAAACCTGCAAAGACGGCTAAAACATATTTAAAGCAGCCTATAGCCTTCTTTGAGGCGCTAATGCTTATGAGGTTTTTCACTTCCAACCCCATAAAATATTGGAATGTCTTTAATCTTCCCGTCACGCCCCATCACCTTATCCACTTTTCGTTCACGGCTGTGGCATTCTATACATACAAGCCGCTTCAAGAGGGGTTTAAAGGTATAAGGATTTTCAGGGTGGACAGCGACAAAGAAAGGTATCTCTCCTTTTGTATTGCTCCTCTGTATGAATTTCTTCAAGGACCCATTATCTTTTATCCTGGATTCCTTGAGCAGCTGCGCTTTTTCAATGCATTCTTCCATGCCTTTCTCGCCGACAATTGCCTTTGAAAAACATTCCATTACAGCCCCTTCATTAATATCCTTAAATTCTTCTTTTGCCCAGGCCTCATGACAACTTGTGCAGGTCATCCTTTTGAGCCCCTTAACCTTTCCGATTCTAAGGGTCTGCGGAAATATATCATTAATAACACTTCTGTTAAGCCATTTGCTGTCTTCCTCAGCTTTGGTCTTAAGATATTCTGTCTCTAACTTCTTAGTCTGAGCGCTAAACGCCGCAATATCCTCAAGCTTCGCAGCCATTTTCTCATCCGCAAGAGACCTGTTTATCTCGGTAATAATAAAAGCCTTCTCATCACTGTTTAATGCGCTGTATTTAAAGCCGTTTATTGTTATCTTTGCTTCGGCGCTTAACGGCAAAACATTAAGCTTGCTGCGAAGAGACTGTAAAAACCCGGTCCAATCCTTGATTTCATCAACTGAAAAATCTGCGGTCCTCTGGCTTAGAGCCTCCAGATGAACAGCGTGCGGATGGGGATATTTCTTCCCCTGTTTTGTTACAACTCCTTCGTCCGCCCATTTAGGCATTTCCGCCTGTACCGATGCAGCATAAAGCAAAAAAGCCGCCAGGCTTATAATCGCTCCTGTTGTCGCAATATTATTTAAGCGCTTGTTTCGCATACCTCTTCTCCCTCCTTGCCTGTCTTTGTATAGAGTTCTGAAACATATTCTTCTTCACTCTTCATAAACTCCATTGTAAGGTGCGCAATTGCCTTATAAAATCCGGAAGTGGAGCTTTCAATAACCTTCCCGCAGCATTGATAGGCCCACTTTGAAAGATGTTCGTTTAAGAAGACCTTCTGAAATGCAATGCATTTTTGCAGCGAGGATATCGCTGCTTTGTCCCAGAACTCTTTTTCCAGTTTACAAAGAAAGCCCATAAACTCCAGTTCCATTCCTATATGGTCAGGCATCTCAATACAACTATCTGTAATTTCCATCCCTGCTGTCTCATAAAACTGCCTTACATTCATAGTAACCCTGCCGCCAAGTCTCTGGTCCCTGTCAAGATATACCGCTTCATGAGGGAGGACGCCTGACGGCAATACAAATAAAGCTGAATGCTCCGTCTCTAACTCATCTTTGAGCCCGGGCCTTTCTGCGGCGTTCTTAACAAATTCTGCAAGTCCAGAATAAAAGGAAGAGTCCGCGCCCTTCTCCTCGCAGGTAATAGCCGATAATATGCTCCCGTCCTTTATCATGGCAATAACGAAATCTGACGGGGGTTTCAGATAAAGACTCGCCAGAAACCTATATGTATTTTCTCTTTCACCGGCTGTAATGCTTTCCATTTCACTCACAACTTCCTCCTATTTAAATAATGTCTCAACTGCTGACATCTGCCTTTTGTGCCTGTCCATACACAATGGACATATCTCGGAACCATTATCAATAAAATCCAAATTGCAGATGGCGCAGGCCTTCCTTTTCCCTTCAAAGAGTTTTAATTCTTTTTGTTTAACCAAAAGATTAAGCAATGCGGATTCTTTTATATTTATAGCCTTATGCATACATGCCTTTGCGCACACCTTGCAATTAGTGCATAAATGAGGATTAAAGCTCAGAGAGAAAAGGTCATCTGTCTGGGTCTGGTTTATAGCTCCTGTCGGACAGAGCGCAGCGCATACACCGCAGGCTGCACATTCAGAAGTTACCTCTATTTCTGCTAATATTGCATCTTTTGAATTTACATATACTGTTTTAAGAGTTCTGTCTTTCTGTAAGAAATTCCTTAAGGACTCTAAAAGCAATGTCCGTTTAAGATTTTCGCGCCTCTGCTGAATCACATCTCTGAATCCTTCTGCCTTCCCATTATCTTTATTTTCAAAATCAGGGATTGAAGCTGCCGCCGCTCCCATTGCATTTTTCCTTATCGCCCCTAAGAATTCCCGTCTTGACACAGGTTTTTCAGGCATCTTGATTAAATCCTGTAGGGGAATATTTTTCTTAAGAATCCTGTCTCTTTCTATCCCCAGCATTTCATAAAGATGCAGCGCCTGCCGAATAGTTTTGTCCAAATTTGCCGATGCCTTTGCAGAAGGGCATTCGCTGCAGAGAGGCTGTATTATCTCTATTTTAGATGCGCCCATTCGGACAGGCTCTAAAAGCAATACATCGGTTAGACGGCCAAGACAGGACACAATCAGGTCAGATGAGGCGTCTCCCCTTTCACAGGAAATGCGAAATGTTCCTGCTCCCGGACTGATTGTCTTTGACTCTATTTCTTGAATGATTTTCTTGTCGTCTCTTCCCTTAACCATGAAGGCGCCATTCGGGCAGGCAGCAGAACAGACGCCGCAGTCAATACATTCACCTTTTATCTCAGCGCCGTTCTCTGAAACGCTTATGGCGTTCATCGGGCATAAATCAGCGCATCCGGAACAGTCTGATTTCGGCGTGCGAAACCTGGTACATAAAGACGCCTCAATCAGGGCATGCTTATTATTATTGATAATTTTATCCGCCACTACTTCGGCAACTCCCATGTTACCCCTCTTTTTGGTTATCGGGGACAGTCCCTATTCTACGACTTCGCTAACCCCACCTAACCTCCCCTTATCTAAGGGGAGGCAGGGAGGGGTTATAGGGACTGTCCCCTTAGCCTTATTGCCTTTTGTTACTTGGTATATATCACTGACGGCTCTGTAGTTGACTTTGCTCCGATAAATCCCAGGGAAACCCTCTCGGCCCGTTTTTCCCTGATGAGTTTTGTGAGATTATCTATCTCACCAAAAAACCTGGTCTTCGCAATGCATGCATCCACACAGGCGGGCTTCAGCCCCTTCTCTACTCTATGCACGCATAATGTGCATTTTTCCATTACCTTTGCCTCTGCATTAAATTGCGGATGTCCATAAGGACAGGCCCAGGCGCAATACCTGCAGCCAATGCACTTATCCTTATTGATAAGCACTATCCCGTCTTCTTTTCTTTTTGTGATTGCCCCGACCGGGCAAGCCGCCATACAGGCCGGCTTTCCTCAATGCATACAGGGCATGGCCACAAAATAGGTTCTTATATCGGGCTTTTCTTTCGGGTTTTTAAATTCACCAACCTCAATCTCCATTACCCGATTGTAGTCCACGCCCACCGGCGTGTTGTTCTCCGCCTTGCATGCCATAGTGCAGGCATGACATCCTACACAATATTCCAGGTCAACCCATAGGGTATACTGTTTCGGCCCTTTTTTCTTAAAGCTTGCCTCTAAAACCTCATCTGGTATAAAAGCTCCTAATTCTGACATGATATCCTCCTCTCTTTTTAATCTTTCTTATATTCTCTCAACCTTGAGGGGCGTCCCGTAACTCTGGGCGCCGCCTCCTATAGGGTCAATCAATACCATATTCTTCAAAACAGGGTCAGCCATATAAAGCGGGTTTATATGGAAACCTGCGCCTATCCGTTCATCATGAGGCTGTTCCTTGCCGTTCATAGCCCACTTCCCCTTCGGAGAACCGGCTCCGAACCTTCCATAAGAATGACAGACAGAGAACAAGTCGGGCCTTATCCTGCTGGTAACTCTCACCTGAAACTTAAACCAGCCCTTCCCAATATAATTGGGATAGAAGTCTTTGATATGTTTGTGGAAGTTTTTGTACATATCCGAGTCCAACTGCTCGCTGGAAGGTGATTTCACCTTTACCCAATCGCCGGTCTTAACACCGAGTTTCTCTGCGTCTGCAGGATTAATCTCTGCATAGTTCTGGGGTTTTATGGATGCGAGCCACAGGTTGTTCATCGTCCTTGACTGGGTATGGAATGCGTCTTTCCATGTATGAAGCTGCATCGGGTATTCCTTCAGAACAGCATTATCAAGCGGCTGTTCTTTGCAATCCACAATGGTTCTATACATCGGAAGCCCGTCAAAGTATTTGCCTGTCATGGCATTCTTATTTGTGGCAACCTTCTCCAGATATGCAAAGAGGACACGAACCTGCCTGCCTCCCGGGAACGAGGTATATTCGCCGGAGGAGTAGGCTTTTGTATACTGATATTTTGGCCCCGGATTCTGGAATTTTCCGCCCAGTTTCACAAGGCTGCTTTTCGGATCCAATCCGTCCTTAAAGTCTTTGTTTTTATAGAACTCATTCCAGAAGTCCCATGAATTGTTAATGTCTTTGCCCGGTCCTGCGGCGTCTTTTCCGAACGCAGGAAGGCCGCACTCCTTTGCAATCATTATGAGGATATCATCCGCCAGCTTTGTGTCGGGACGTATCGCCTTGTATTCATGGGTTTTAGGGTCAAACGATCCTACTACCGGCTGCCTGAGACCCCAGACCTGTGTCTTCACAGGCGGGTAAGTCTTGAACCCGCCGAGGCGTTCAAGATATCCAGTGTCTGGAAGCACATAGTCACATAATGCGCTCGTTTCTCCCATATAAGCGTCTATCGAGAAAGTTAGCGGCATTGCCTTCACGTCCAGAAGCGCCTCAATAGTCGCGGCATTATAAGGCATCGTATATACCGGATTATTATAGTAATTGAGATATGCCTTGTTCTTATACGGGTAGCCCATTCTCACATTTGAGAAGAAATTCGGGGCTACGCCTCTGGGCGCGCTGTAAGCGGAATACCACGGCCTTGTGGCAGTCGGCTTCTTGCCCTGATATGCAGCCTTCGCAGTGTCGGCCCGGATACCCGAAGGTTTCCTTTTTTCTTTAGCTTTCACATCTCCAAAATAAGACTTATGCCCTGATATAAAACCGCCTTTTCTGTCAATGTTGTCAACAAGCATGTTTACAATGCAAAGCGCCTGCCCGTTATACCAGCCGTTTGTCTGCTGCACAGGGCCGCGGAACATCTCTACTGCGGGATGCTTTGCGGAAGAGAACTCCTTTGCAATTTGGGCAATGGTGCCCGCCGGTATATCGCACACGGCTTCGGACTCCTCAAGGGTCTTTTCCTGCGCCCTTTCCCTGAGCAGCCTGAATACGGTCTTGTATTCAACGCCGTTCAAAACATAGCTTGTATCCAGGTCAGCAAAACCTTCCGCATCCTGAAACATCTTCGGCTGTCCATTAACAAGAACTACGAAATCGCTCTGCCCGAGACCCGCTTCCTTGCCGGAAAGATACTTTTTGGGCTCGTTGGCTCCGACAAGATATGTCATATCCGTCCAATTGCGGTAGCCCATTTTCTTTGCAACCTTTTCGCTTGGGATTGAAAGATATTCCTTCTTATACCCATTATTTTCAAGCATCCACCTAATCATGCCCAGCAGGAAATAAGCATCCGTAGCCGGCTTTATCGGCACCCATTCGCCCTGGCCGTTATGCGTTGCTTTAGCTGCGGCATTTGAAAATCTCGGGTCAATAACAACGTGCCTGAACTCTTTTGCATAGGGATTAAGCCTCTTGCCGAACTTCTGGAGATACCGCGCTCTGGTCTGCATAGGATAATCAGCCTGAGTTATATTTGAACCCATGCTGATTAAATAATCACAGTATTGATAATCCGTATAGTTCCCTATTTCATAGGGCGGTAAATTTAAAACCGCCTCTACAACACTGTAGAAGGTGCCGGCGCAGCGGCTGCAATGGTTGAGCATGTGCGGCACGCCTGCAGCGTTCAGCACAAATCGCGGCATAAGCGGCGCCTGCTCATGCCTCCCATGCGCCCATACAAACTGATTTCTCTTTGGTCCCCAACCCGCCGGAGGGGCCTCATCCATATAAGCAGAATCTTCAGTGCCGATGGGCTTATCATTGTTCAATATTGATTTAAGCCCCTCAACATTACGGTTCTCTTCCCCTGAAACATTTTTAAAGAGATGCCCGCCGTTGCATATCTCTTTTATCGCCTGATTCCAGGATATTGTCTTCCATTTGCCCGAACCTCTTGGGCCTACTCGTTTGAGTGGATGCTGAAGTCTGAACGGGCTGTAAAGCGCATAGATTCCACTCTGTCCTTTAGGACAGAGTGTTCCAACATCTTTTCCTGTAGCGCCTCCGTCAAGGTCAGACTCTTCAACAATGTCACCCTTAGCTGTATAGTCATACGTATTGGGGTGATACGGGTTGCCTGTAAGCCTCACAAGTTCCCCATTAACTACCTTTGCCTGAATGCCGCATCCGCCGTGGCACATAAGGCATACGCTCCTGACTATTTTCATCTCCCCATCAACAGGGTCAGGCTGTGAGCCCGACTTTCCTATCTGCTTTTTCCATTCCGCCGCTTCAACATCTTTAAAATTTGCCGCGATTGCCGCAGCGGTAATAGTTGCAGCAGAGACTTTTAGAAAAGTCCTTCTTTTCATTTCAGTCTCAAACATATTTTTCCTCCTCCTTTATTTTGCTCTCTGGGCTGCGGCTGCAGCCCTATTTTCAGCCACAAGTTCACCTGTATAAATAGGTATGGCAAATTTGACCATTAGAGTATAAAGCAAAGCGCCAACCGCCCATATCCCTATGGTTATAATGCTCTCTGTATTAGTAGGCCAGTACTCATAGATTTCTCCTAATGAATCCGGAATAAAACCCGGAATAATCAACCCAAGCCCCTTTTCAATATAGACTCCTATAAATATTAATACGGCCCCTATATTCAGGGTTATAAAGTTCTCACGGGTTTTGGGAATCAGAAAGATGATAAATGCCGTTATATTTGCCATCAAGGATGTCCACATCCATGGCGTCAATAGATTTTTCCCATGCAGTCCAAAATACAGATACTCCAGAGGCGCCTTGTGAATGCCCCCTGAATAGAACTCCTTAAAAATTTCCGCGCCCAACAGAAACAGATTTATGCCCATGGTATATGCAATCAATTCTGATATTTTAAATATTGCCTTATTGTCTATCTCCACCTTGGAAAATTTTCGCATAAGCTGGAGAATAATCAACATGAGCGCAGGCCCGGAACAGAAAGCGGATGCGAGAAACCTCGGCGCCAGAATTGATGCATTCCAGAAGGGCCGGGCAGACAAGCCATTATAGAGAAAGGCCGTAACTGTATGGATGCTGATGGCCCATGGAATGGAAAGTAAAATCAGCGGCAAAACCAGCGATAATTTATATTCCTTCCCTAAAGAAAGCCTGTATAGTGTGTATAGCACAAGCAAAATATTTATAACCAAATACCCGTTTAAAACTATTACATCCCAAGCAAGGAGAGAGGAAGGAAAATTCATCATCCCTATGGGTTTCGGCAATATATGTAATATTCTGAGCGGCTGCCCGAGGTCAACCATGATGAAGAGTATGCACATGGTCACCGCTGTTATGGCGACCATTTCTCCAAAAAGAACAATCTCTTTAATGGGTTTGAACTGATAAATATAGGCCGGGATTACCAGAAGAACCGCTGCTGCCGCCACACCTACCAGAAATGTGAAATTAGCTATATAGAATCCCCACGATACCTGGTCCCTCATGGCTGTTATTATCAGACCTTTGTCAATCTGTTTTATATATGAGCCGAGACCAAAACTAATTAAAACTAAAAGAAAAGCGACCCACGCATAAAAAACTGCCCCGCCTTTTGGTAATCTAATGAATGATTTTAAAAAAACCTTTATTGCATCTGCCATAATATCTTTTGCCTCCTGTATAAATTAAACTTGCCAGCCCGTGAAGAAATAATAAAATTTAGGCTCTGTATTTAAATCCTCTTTTAGCCTGAATACCCTCTTGTTTTCTATGAGATAACGGATTTCGCTCTTCGGGTCTAAAAGATTGCCGAATTTTCTTGCGCCAACCGGACACGCCTCAACACATGCAGGGTATTTGCCCGCCCTGGTCCTCTGTATACAGAAGGTGCATTTTTCCACTACCCCTTTATACCTGGGACGATTTCCAAGATAATGGGTCTCTGCGTTTAACTCGTTCTGCGGGATATTCGGCTTGGCCCAGTTGAAGCGCCTTGCGCCATACGGACATGCTGCCATGCAGTACCTGCAGCCAATGCACCAGTTATAATCAATAACTACAATGCCGTCAGGCTCTTTCCATGTCGCCTGCGTAGGACATACCTTCACGCAGGGAGGGTCCTCACACTGTTGACACTGGACAGGCATGTAGAAGAAGTCCTTCTCAGGCACCTCTTTGGGATTGTAATATTTTTCAGAGTTTTCAAGGTCAAGCCATTTTTCTCCCTTCTTAAACCGTAGCACAGAAATCCAGTGGACTTGCGGAGTCCGCGACTGGTTGTTCTCGCGCACACAGGCAGATACACATTTTCTGCATCCGATACATCTGGAGAGGTCAAGCCCATAGCCAAATTTGACGCCGGGCTTGGCTTTTGCTGCACTGATATGAATTTCTTTTCTCCATTCCAAAGAAGCTTCCTTTTCCAATCTCTCTATAACCCCTTTTATCTCCACATCAGTCATCTCTTTAAAATGCTTCTGCAAAAAAGCCTCGCCGATGAAGGCCTCGGCGTTTTGAAATGGAAGCGCCGATGCAGTAATACCCGCCGCAGCGCCTTTCAAAAAGGTCCTTCTATTAAGCTTAATTCCTAATGGGTTGCTTCTTATTTTATTTGACATAGTAATAACCCCTTTATTTGATATCCGATGGTTTCATGGGCGGTTTTTCCGGTTGAATTTGTTTGAATCTCGGTTGATGCGGGTCGTGGCAGGTTGTGCATAAGCGATAGACCTTTTCCCCGTCCCACATCCCTGTAAGCTTGCCGTGAATTCCTGTTTTCCAGTCTTTATATACAGTCCCATGGCACTGTTTGCAGAGGATATATGGCTTGTCATAATCAATCAACTGTCCGCTTGGCAGTTTTAATTTGTCTCCTTCGTGACAGTCTAAACACCACCTGTCTTCCGCATGCTTAAGTATTATATTGGAGTGGCTTGCCGCCAGCTTTCTCTTCGTTTTATTCACCGAAAGATACTTGTGGCATTTAGAACAGGGATGATTTTCTGATGTCCCCGGCTTGGTTATAATTAGTTTGGGGACTCCCTCTTCTGCTGCTTCGCTTGAATGAAGGAAAAACATTCCGCCTAAAAACAATACCGAGAAAATTACGGCTAATTTACCCATTATCTTCATAATTACGGACTCCCATTTAAGAATTTTTCAGATATATATACAAGAATGATGCCATGAATAAAATCCTTTGCAAAACAACATATTTCCTTGCTTGCCTATAGATGTGGGCAGAAATTTAGTTGCAGCAATAGAACTTAAAAATAAAGAAACGTTGCAGGAATTTAACGTAAGTTCTTAATCTTCTAAATCTGTGGTAGGCACAGGAAAGCCGTGTTCTTTTAGTTTTCTCCATAGAGTTTCTCTGCTGATTCTGAGTTTCTTTGCAGCCTCTTTTTTTTTGCCGCTGGTTTCTTCAAGGGTCTCGGCTATTATCTCTCTTTCAAAGGCCCTTACCTTCTCTGTCAATGAAAGGTCCTCGCGAGTTAATATATCATCATTTTTATCTATCCCATTTCCTCTCAGCTCCGCAGGCAGGCAGTTGAATCCTATTATGCTCCCATTGCAGTAGGTCACAGCCATCTCAATTGCATGCCGTAATTCTCTCACATTGCCCGGATATTCATATGTCATTATCCTGTCCATCGCCGCAGGAGAGAGAGTAAGATTCGTCTTTCCCGTCTTTTTGCTGAAGAGCTCTATAAAGTGCTCTGCGAGCAAAGGGATATCTTCTTTTCTCTCACGCAAAAGAGGCAGGGTAACAGGCAAAACGTTTACCCTGTAATAAAGGTCCTCTCTAAATTTATCTGCTTTTACTTCATCCTTCAAATTCTTTCTTGTCGCGCATATCGTCCTTACATCTACAGTCAATGATTCATTCCCGCCAAGACGTTCAAAGGTATGGCTTTCAAGAACCCTCAAAAGCTTTGCCTGCAAGGAAAGCGGCATGTCTCCGACCTCGTCAAAGAAGATTGTGCCTCCATCTGCCGACTCAAATTTCCCTTTCCTCCTTTGAGCAGCGCCTGTAAAGGCCCCTTTCTCATGTCCGAAGAGTTCAGATTCAAGGAGCGTTTCAGGGATAGCCGCACAGTTTATCTTAATAAAAGGCTTATCTTTTCTCGGGCTAAGGTTATGTATGGCATTCGCTACGAGTTCCTTGCCTGTCCCGCTCTCGCCGTATATCATTACTGAGGAGTCTGTCTTTGCAATAACGCTGATTTTTTCAAATATTGTCTGCATAACAGGACTGACTCCAATGATGCGCTCAAATTGTTTCTTATCTTTTACCTCTTCCTTTAGCCTTATATTTTCAAGTTCAAGCCCCCTGTGCTTTATAAACCTGTCTAAAACGATGAGCAGTTCCGCAGGGTCAAAGGGCTTTGAGATATAGTCATATGCGCCTTCTTTCATAGCTTCAACAGCGGTCTTAACATCTGCAAAAGCGGTGATTATTATTACTCCCGCATCATGAGAGATATCCCTTACGGATTTTAGCACCTCAATCCCATCAGCGCCCGGCAGTTTAAGGTCTGTTATCACTATATCAAAATGTTCCTTCTCAAAGAGCTTTATCCCCTCAATGCCATTTTCTGCGCTCATAACCTTATATCCAGCGCCCTCAAGGGTACAGGAAATCCCGAGTCTTATGGAAAACTCGTCTTCTATTACAAGTATCTTCATCGGCATTGCTTTTGAAAATCTCCGATTCTTTAAGTCCTCTTCCTTAGTGTGCAGCATTTTCATTTATACCTCTATCAATTTCCGTGCCATAATCTTACGCTATATTAAACGAGCGGCAATTTAATCTTAAATGTTGTCCCCGCGCCGATTTCACTGTCAACTTCAATCGTACCGCCATGCTGTTCCACTATCCCTTTGCTGACAGAAAGACCCAGCCCTGTGCCTTCTCCGATTCCCTTTGTAGTAAAAAAAGGGTCAAATATGTGCGACATTATGTCAGGAGCGATCCCGCCGCCCGTATCTGCAATAGAAACCACACAAAATCCATCGTCTGCCCTTGTCCTGATTGTCAGCCTGCCGCCGTCATCCATGGCCTGCACGGCATTTATCATAATATTCATAAATACCTGAGACATCTTATTTTCATCAATCAATATTTCCGAAATGCCGCCTGACAGGTCCTTAATAATCTCAATATTCTTTTTTGATGCAGAATAATTAAGCAAAACAAGCAGGCGGTTTATGAGATTGTTCAGGTCCACAGGCGTCTTCTCTGTAACCGTCATTCTTGAGAAATCCAGGAGATGCCCTACGATATTCTTTATCTTTTGAAGGCCGTCATTAATTGCCATGACAAGCTTCTCTCTTGTTAAATGGTCCACGTCGGCTTCCATCAAATTTTTAAAACACAGGGTCATCCCGCTCAGCGGATTGTTTATTTCATGGGCGACGCCGGCGGCAAGCCGTCCGATAGCAACCATCTTTTCTGTCTGGCTGAGAACTTCTATGGTCTTTTTATGCTCTCTGTCGGCTTCTCTAAGCCTCTGCAGCATCCAGAGAAAACTTTTCTGGAGTTCGCCGATTTCATCACGCCTGTCTTTAACCGCCGGGAATTGTTGTTCAAGGTCTCCATGGGTTTTTATACTGTCCATAATCTTTGATAGTTTGCTCACCGGCCTTGCAAGCACCTTTGCGCCGATGCTTATAATTAGAAGCGAGATGACTGAAAAGAAGATTACGAGTTTAGTGATTTCATTTTTAAAAGAACTAATTGACTCCCGGACCTCTTTCGTGGAGAGATTAATTCGTATAATACCCCAACACTTAGTGCCTATATTCAGAGGCACGGTTATTTTGAGAATAGGTTCATTGTGAAATCTTTCATCTACTATTCTTGTTTTGAGATTTGCAAGGGCGGCATTCATACATTCATCCGTATATATGTCATGTGTCTTGCCATATTCAGAGTCATCACTGCTGGCAAGAACTAATCCGCTATCGTTAAATATCGCCACATACCTTATCCTTTTATCCCGCTCCATTAGATTTATTATGAAGTAATCAAGATAGTCTATGAGATCCAGTCTGTCCATCATGCCGAGTTCGTTATATACCATGACATTGGTAAGCGTGAGCCTGCTTATTTCAGAAAGAACATTCCCCTGGTTGACTATATCCCGTTTATAGAGGCTCTCTTCTCTTGAGATAATAAGGAAACTGCCCACAGTAGTGAATATGAAAATACATGTGGATGCGACTATTATAAACTTTCCCTGAAGACTAAATACCCATTTCCTGAGCTTTTCAATCATAATGACCTGCATTGTCATTCCGAGCGAAGCGAGGAATCTCGTTTTTAGATTGCTTCGGGACTTTGTCCCTCGCAATGACGGGATAAAGGGGGCTCACAATATTTTAACGCCCTTTTTGCCCAAATAATCAATCATTCTCCGAATAGAATCATAATCAGAATCCTTTGCCTCGGCAAAACCGTATCTGAATTCTTCATCCCATTGTTCCATTATCTTCCGGTGTTCGGGATTATTGTAGTCTAAAGCAAGAAGCGCTTTTTTTATGGCGCTTACAACCGCATCCGGCACATCTGCCCGCACCACTATTGGAAGCCCCGGTATGGGGTCAGAAACAGATATTACCTTCAGCCCTCTATTTTTAAACTTGCTTGCAACAGAATCTATAACCGCGCCGGCGTCAAAATTCCCCCTCAAAACCTCTCTTGCAACGGAGTCGTGATACTTCAGGTTTTCATACCTTGAGAAATCTCCAAGCTTTAAGCCGCCTTTTGAATAAATGTGATAAAGAGGCGCCAGATTCCCTGACGTTGACAGCTTTGACGCAAAAGCAATAGATTTGCCCTTGAGGTCAAACAGGGTGTTTATCTTTTTATTTGTCTCTCTCGTGACGAATACACATCTGTAAAAAGGCTTACCATCCTCACCGAGAGGCCTTAGAATAGGGATTACGCCGAATTCCTTTTTTGCTATCGTATATGTAACGCCTCCGAGTAATGCAACCTGAACCCTATTATTTTTAAGAAATTTTATTATATCCCTATAATCTTGGCTTAACTTTAATTCAAACCTGTATTGTGTATTTTTTGTAAGATAGTCCATAAGGGGCTGGTATCTCTGATACATTACAATGGGATGATAAAGCGTTATGGCGCTGAAATAAACTACTTTTTTTGAGGATGCTTTGCTCTCTTCGCTGAATACTGCCGGTTGGGCATAAAGACTTACAACCACAAGCAGAGACAAAAAAATACATTTCAACTTCACTCTTAATAATACCATTTTTAGCTTCTAAAACTCATATCTTACCTGCAAGTACACATTGTCATTCTTATCAAGCTGTCCAAACTGACTCCATTTCTCGCCGCCTCCGAATACATTGCCTCCGGCTGCCGCCCATACATGGTCTGAAAAATTGTATTTGATTTCCGGGTTCAGCATGTAATCTCCATCTGATGTGCTGTAGAAGGAAAAGAAGGAAAGCTTTAATGTCTGGTGCATGAGCAGTTGCGTCAATCTTACGGTTGCAAGCTGATACAACTTCCTGTCTTTCGGCAATCCTGACGGCTGATTCTTTACATATTCTGAATAGTTATGCATGTATTCATTGTAGTATTGCAGCCCGATTGTAAAGTCTTCCCACAGCTGCCTTTGATAACCAATA
>MNVK01000079.1 GCA_001871685.1 Nitrospirae bacterium CG1_02_44_142 | reverse complement strand
GATGGCAGAGAGGAATAATCTCGGACGTCTTTTTTGCAGCCATAATACCTGCAAGCTTTGCGACATTCAGGACATCGCCTTTTGAAACATTGCCGGATTTTATAAGGTTGAAGGTCTCTTTTTTCATATAGACAGAGCCTCTTGCAACAGCCATTCTTTCAGTCAACGGTTTTGAACCTACATCAACCATCTTGGGCCTGCCTTTTTCGTCTATGTGGGTAAGTTTTTTCACGGTTTTCATGGCTCTAATATAGCATTTTGAAAGATTATAGGCAATTAAGTATCCCCCATTCAATCTTAAAGTCATTTCTTCTTGTGTTGCACTTCAAGGTTGAATGTGAAGGTTAAGAACTTGAGAAGATAAGAGCTTAAAGGATAAGAAAGTAGTTGACAGGTTTTAAGGATTATGAGTAAAATTACTCAAGATACTGAGTAAATTGTAATTAAGTGGCGAAATGTATCGAAGGTCAATTTATAAAATGCTGTTTGCCCGGCTGAAGGAGCCGCGCAGGTTTCTGCAGGTGCTGGCAGGTCCGCGCCAGTCCGGCAAGACAACGCTAATACGACAGGCGATGGAAGCGCTTAATATCCCTTGTCATTATGCCTCTGCTGATGAGCCAACCCTGCAGGGCCGCACATGGATTGAACAGCAGTTTGAGGTCGGGCGGTTGCTGGCCCGTGAGAGCAGGAAGACAGGGGCACTGCTTGTTCTGGATGAAATTCAAAAAATGACAGGGTGGTCCGAAGCTGTAAAACACCAGTGGGATATGGACACTGCAAAGAAAACGCCGCTGAGGGTTGTGCTTTTGGGATCAGCCCCTCTTCTTATCCAGCAAGGGCTGACAGAGAGTCTTGCAGGTCGTTTTGAAATAATGCCGGTTACTCACTGGTCTTATTCTGAGATGAAGGACTCATTCGGATGGAATCTGGAACAGTTTGTCTATTTCGGAGGATACCCAGGCTCTGCTGACTTAATCACTGACAGACAGCGATGGTCGCGATATATAATTGATTCGCTTATTGAGACTACAATCTCGCGCGATATTCTGCTTATGACCCGCGTTGACAAACCCGCATTGCTCCGAAGGTTATTTCATCTCGGTTGCAGCTATTCAGGACAGATTCTGTCATATCAGAAAATGACGGGACAGCTTCAGGATGCAGGCAACACTACTACATTGGCTCATTATCTGGAGTTATTATCAGGCGCAGGCATGTTGACCGGTCTGCATAAATTATCAGGGCAAAGCGTCCGGCAAAGGGCATCAAGCCCAAAGCTTCAGGTGTTAAATACAGCTTTATTAAGCTCCCAGTCAAATCTCTCATTTGAAGCAGCACAGAAGGATCGGGAGTTCTGGGGCAGGCTTGTGGAATCAGCGGTGGGTGCTCATTTGAGCAACAGCTCAGCAGGAACTGCCATTGAGGTGTTTTACTGGAGAGATCGCGGCAAAGAGGTTGATTTTGTCCTGCGGTTAAATAAGAACCTTGTGGCAATAGAAGTTAAAAGCGGATACAGCAAAGGAAGTTTTCCCGGGATGGATGAGTTCAGCAGACTCTTTAAGCCGAAGAGAAAATTGTTGGTAGGAGGAGAAGGGATTTCTCTTGAAAAATTTCTCTCAATTCCAGCAATGAAATGGTTTGAGTAGGTGTATAAAAGAGAAAAAAAACAGGCAACAGCAAAGGCATTCCTTGACAATATTAATAGCGTTTGATAGTGTTGGACTATGATAGACTTGAATAAAGGCTTGACAGGGAAGAAGATACAACAAAATGTTAAAGCTGTAATGGCAGGTGTTATGGTATATAAAGAGACAATACTTCTGGCAGAAGACGAAGAATCTGTAAGAAAACTCATAAAAGAGGTGCTTGAGGCGGATGGATACAGGGTCGTAGAAGCGGCAGACGGCGAAGAGGCGGTGAATAAATTTATGGAAAACAAGGACAGGATTGATATTCTCCTGCTTGATATTGTAATGCCTAAGATGAGCGGCAGAGAGGTTTACGAAAGAATAAAAAAGATAAAACCTGATATAAAACTGCTCATGGCAAGCGGTTATCCTGCGGATTTCATCAGCCAAAAAGGAATACTTGAAGAGGGTTTGAACTTCATAGCAAAACCCATGTCTCCGCCAAAGCTTCTGAAGAAGATGAGGGAGGTTCTGGATAAGTAGGTTGTGCATGCTTATAATATACCTGTATGAACGTAAGAGTTGACGAAGAGTTGTGCATTGGCTGCGGGACATGCCAGGAGATATGCCCCGCTGTCTTTCATCTGAATGAGGTGACAGGGAAATCAGAGGTTGTGGACCCTGACGGATGCGATTATGCGGGCTGCTGCGAAGCAGCCGAAGAAAACTGCCCTGTTGAAGCGATTATGCTGGAAGAATAGCCGCCTTTTTTTAAATCAGTCCGTAATCCTTCAATGTCTTTTTCAGCTTGTCTTTGTTTGCATCAGCCATCTCGCAGAGTGGAAGCCTGAATTCCTCTTTTATCTTCCCCATCATCGCAAGCGCTGTTTTTGCAGGTATCGGATTTGTCTCTATGAACATGGAGGCATTTAAAGGCTCTAATTTGTAATGCAGTTTCCTTGCCGCTGCTATATCTCCTTTTTCCCAGGCAGCGCACATATCGGAAACATCCTTCGGAGCTACATTTGCAGAAACGGAGATTACGCCCTTTCCTCCAAGCGCCAGGAGTGGAAATGTTGTAAAGTCATCTCCGGAAATAACTGCAATCCTGTCGCCGCATAACCTGATTATCTCGCTTGCCTGTTTCATGTCTCCGGTCGCCTCTTTTACGGCAGCTATATTTTTAATTTCTGCAAGGCGGGCAACTGTTGAAGGCAGGATGTTGGATGCAGTCCTTCCCGGCACATTGTAAAGGATAATAGGGATATTAACAGCCCTTGCCACTTCTTTGTAATGCCTGTAGATGCCTTCCTGTGTCGGCTTATTATAATAGGGAGAAACAAGCAGCGCTCCATCAGCGCCTGCCTTTTTGGCTTTTTTAGTTATCATTATTGTCTCGGCTGTTGAGTTTGCTCCGGCGCCTGCAATTACGGGCACCCTGCCGTTTACGGTCTTTACCGTTATCTCTATCACCCTGTGGTGTTCTTTGTAATCAAGGGTTGCCGACTCTCCTGTTGTGCCGCAAGGCACGATGGCATTGGTCCCCTGTTTTATATGCCACTCTATCAAATTGCATAAAGCCTTTTCATCAACCCTGCCTTTTTTAAAAGGCGTGACTATTGCAACTATTGAGCCCTTAAACATATTTGCCTCCTCTCAATGTTTACCCTGTTAGAACGACGAAGGTCTTCTAACGGGGTTTATACAAACTTTACGCCGACTCTGTATATGACCTTGCTTCCGTTGTTTGCGCTCCATCTGACAACTCCTACCTGCTTGGGTAAACCGCTATTTTGTAGTCTCAGCACATGCCCCGGTTCAAGCGGATAGTCTGTCTTAATGCCTATTCCGCCCTCGCTGATATCAATCCCTCTTGCCACAAGGTTTAATACCTTTGTGTCTATGACGTCAAGAACACTCACAGCGAAATAAAAAGTTTCGTCAAAAAGTTTCCTTTCAAATTGTCTTTGCTCAACCATCATTTCCCCCTATAATTTAATATCTATCTGCCCTGTAAACACAGTTTCAGCAGCGCCTGTCATATAAATATGATTGTCTTTAGCCCACTCAATAAGCAAGTCCCCGCCTGACAGATGGACTGTAACATTTTCCCCTGTAAGCCCTTTCAGATTTGAAGCAGCCGCAGCAGCCGACGCTCCCGTGCCGCATGCCATGGTCTCGCCGGCGCCTCTTTCCCATACTCTCATCTTTATCTCTGAGGGATTCAATATCTCTATGAATTCCACGTTAGTTCTTTTCGGGAATATCTTGTGTTTTTCAATCAGCGGCCCGTAATAAGTTACAGGGAAATTACTAATCTTGTCAACAATTATTACAGCATGAGGATTGCCCATTGAAACACAGGTTATTTTAAACTCCCTGTCCTCAATCTTTAAGGGATAGTCAACCACCCCCCCTTGCCCCCCCTTGCTAAGGGGGGGATGGGGGGGTAAGTTCACAGGAATTCTTTTCGGCTCAAAAACCGGCTCTCCCATATCAACCCTTACCAGTTTGCCTTTTTTTGCAGGCCGTATTATGCCTGCCAAGGTTTCAATATTAAGAAGGGCCTTTCCGGATAACCTTCTGCTCCAGATATATTTAGCGAGGCATCTTATGCCGTTGCCGCACATCTCAACCTCGCTGCCGTCGGCGTTAAATATCCTCATCTTAAAGTCGGCGCTTCCGGATGGATAAAGCAGGAGTATCTGGTCCGCGCCTATGCCGAACCGTCTGCGGCAGAGTTTTTTGCTTAGAACTTTTAACTCTTCACTTTTAACTTTGAACTTCTGAGTAATGCAGTCAATGAGGATGAAGTCATTGCCGAGACCGTGCATCTTTGTAAAATTAATCTTCACGCTGCTAATCCCTAAACCCCAATCCCCGTTCTTTATAATCGCTGAACTCACGGCTCAGCAGGAAGATACTCCTCAACCGCCTCCGCCTCCGCCGCCTCCGCAGGCGTCGGCTGAAGCAGAGGGCATGAAAGCGCCCCCCTCGGCGGCAGAGCATGAGAATGCAGACAGCAGTTTTTTTACATTATTTGAGCCGCAGTCTGGACAGACAGTATCCTTTTCAGACATCCCTATTTTTTGAAGGACTGAAAATAACCTGCTGCATTTGCTGCATTTATATTCATAAATCGGCATTTTTACCTCCATCTGTAATATTTTATTTTGCACATATATATCTTTTAAGTCAATTGCTATTCTGGTATAATCAAATTATGAAAGAGGCCATGCTTTATGAAAAACTTGAAGACAAAAAGGTCCGGTGTTTTTTATGCGCCCACGGCTGCCATATTTCAAACGGCAAAAGGGGCGTCTGCTTTGTAAGAGAAAACAGGGATGGCACGCTCTACAGCCTGGTGTATGGCAAGGTCATATCTATGAATATAGACCCCATAGAGAAAAAGCCCTTATTCCATTTTCATCCCGGCTCAACATCTTTTTCCATAGCAACAGTCGGGTGTAATTTCACGTGCAAACACTGTCAGAATTTTGAGATATCACAATATCCTAAAGAACACGGAGGAGACATAGCAGGTGAGTCTGTGACTCCTGAAGCGATAGTGGAGGCTGCTGAGAAAAATGGATGCAAGAGCATATCCTACACCTATACGGAACCTACCATATTTTTTGAGTATGCATACGACTGTGCGAGACTTGCAAAGGGGAAGGGCATAAAGAATGTATTTGTCAGCAACGGCTACACGAGTCCTGAGGCGGCAAGACTTATAGCCCCGTATCTTGACGGCAATAACATTGACCTCAAGGGCGGCGAAAAATTTTACAGGGAGATATGCGGCGCCAAAGCCGAGCCTGTCAGGAATACAATAAGGCTTATGAAAGAGCTTGGCGTATGGGTTGAAGTTACAACATTGATAATCCCCGGTTATAACGATGCAGAGGAAGACTTAAAGAGCATTGTTGAATTTATAAAATCTGTTGACCCTGCCATACCGTGGCATGTAACACAATTCTATCCAACTTATAAATTAACTGATGCGCCTCACACGCCTATCAAGACGCTGAGGCGGGCGCGGCAGATGGGTCTTGACTCCGGGCTTAAGTATGTTTATGAAGGGAATGTGCCGGGTGAAGGAGGAGAGAATACCTACTGCGCAAATTGCAGGGAGCTGCTGATTCAGAGATTCGGGTATAGCATTCAAGAAAACAGGATAAAAGGCGGGAAGTGTTTAAAGTGCGGAGCGATAATAGAGGGCGTATGGGAATGAACAGCTTGAACTTTTTCAGACGTTCTGTTAAGATTTTTTGCATATAATATGAGCCTTGAAGATATTAAAAAATTAAAGGAAAAAGTGAAGAAAGACCCCAATTCAAAGTTCTTTGTCCCGCTCGCTGAGGAATACAGAAAAAATGGGATGCTTGATGAGGCAGTCTCTGTTCTAATGACAGGACTTACCAGCCAGCCCGGGTATACAAGCGCGAGGGTGTCTCTCGGCAAGATATATCTTGAGAAAAAAATGGCGGGAGCGGCAAAGGAAGAATTTGAGAAGGTGATATCAGCGATACCCGACAATCTGTTTGCGCATAAAAAATTAGCCGAGATCTACAGGGATTCAGGAGAGAAAGAAAGGGCAGTAGGGGAATACAAGGTAGTGCTCAAACTGAACCCCTTTGATGATGACGCTGTCGCAAATCTTGATGCGCTGCAGAGCGCTCAGACGTCTGAGGAAACCGCGGCAGTCCCGGAATCTGCTCCTGAAGAATTTTCTGTGCAGGGGAATGAAGCTGTTGAGCCCTCCACACAGACGGCGGTTAAACCCTCCGCCGAGCTGCCCGGGGAAGAAACAATCAAGGCAGAAGAAGTTGAAGTTCTCCCATCGGAAGAACCCGAGCAGCCTGCCAGCGAAGATGCGTTTGAAAAATTCAAACGGTCTATTGCAGGGCAAAGTGCAGGAGGAGAAGATACTCAGACAGAAGATGTTTTTGGAGAAGAGGTTATCTCTGATGAAGATATAGAAGAGGCGGAAAAGGAAGCCATGTCCTACGCCGCGGCATTCGGGGAGAATGATGCAACGCCGTTTCCTTCTCCTGTTGAAATATACATGGAAGAAAAGCCGCCTGCGGCGGAAAGGCTGCCTGAAAAGCCTGTCTGCCGCGGCACAGGCAGGGAAGATAAAGGCGCATACAGCCTTAAGGATGCGGAACTGTTAATAGCCGGGGGCAATTACCTGAAGGCCATGAGTATTTATAGAGGGATGTTGTCTGCAAATCCTCAAAACAAACATATCATGCAGAAGGTTGAAGAATTAAGGATGCTGCTCAAGATGCTTGGAAAAGACAAGGAAGCGGTAATTGATAAACTGGAAACATTTGGCGGAAGGATTAAGGAGAAGAGAGATGAGTTTTTCAGAAGTTCTTAAGGAAACAGTCGGGAAAGTTGACGGCGCAGTTTCTGCTATGATAATAAGCTCGGACGGCATGCCTGTTGAGGAATATGCCAGCGAGAAACTTATTAATCTGGAAGACCTGAGCGCAGAGGCGTCTGCAATGATTAAAGACATAGGCAATGCCGCCGAGACGCTCGGGCTCGGCGAGGCTAAGGAGTTTTCAATAATCTCCGATAAGTGCGGAATTATAATGAGGAAGATAAATAAGGATTATTATCTTGCGCTTATCATAAAGCCTGATGGAAATTACGGGAAGGGCAGATTTATCCTTAAGACCACAATCCCTAAAATAGAAAAAGAATTTTAGCCTCGCAGCTGTTTTATTCTTTCCGCCATATCGTCAGGCGGGGGGCTGTGGAATTCAAGGTATTTGCCTGTAACCGGATGAATAAATCCGAGCGCTTCCGCGTGAAGCATCTGGCGGGGGAATGTTAATTTTTCTCTTTCTCTCGTCTCTATCTCAATCTTCTTCCCATAAGCGCGGTCCCCAAGCACAGGATGTCCGATGGATGCAAAATGGACTCTTATCTGGTGGGTCCTTCCTGTTTTAAGTTTTGCCTCAATTAATGCAGCGCCATGGAATCTTTCTATTGTCTTCCATATTGTCAGAGCCTCTTTGCCTCTCCTTACCCTTGTTGACATTTTTTTCCTGTCAGTTTCGGACCGTCCGATAGCAAGGCTGATCTGCCCGCTGTTGTCTTTCGGATTTCCATATATAAGCGCAACATATCTTCTGTTTATTGTCCGCTGTTTAAACTGCTCCGCAAGTTTATAGTATGCGCCGCTGTCAAGAGCAACGACCATCACTCCTGATGTGTCTTTGTCAAGTCTGTGCACAACGCCCGGCCTTAGGGGTCCGCCCGGCGCTTCAAGTTTCTTGCAGCGGCAGAGGAGGGCATTCATCAATGTGCCTCTGCTGTGTCCTGCGGCAGGATAAACTACCATGCCTGCCGGTTTGTTTACTACAACAAGGCTCCGGTCCATATAGAGTATTTCAACGGGGATTGCTTCAGGGATAAGCTGTTCATGTTTTTTATCTTCGGCGGTTAATACGATAACGTCGCCTGCCTTTACCCTGTAGTTCTGGCTTACAGTCCTGCTGTCAACAAGCAGAAGGCCCCCCTTTATGAGTCTCTGCATCTGTGAGCGGGTAACCCCTGTTTTCTCAGAGACTAAGATATCTATCCTTTTGCCGGAGTCCTTTTCCTGAACTTTCACCCTGTGAGATATCATTGTAATTGTAATTTTAACCTGAACAGAGTGGATATTGTTGGAATTTTTTTTATTTACAAGCGCCCTCTTGGAAGGATATACTAACACGCAATAGCTATTCTTTAGAGGAGTGAGCATAAAATCTCATGAGTTTTTAACTCACAAGGGATATGAAAATGTCAGTAAGTCTGTCATTCTGCACCTGCCTGCGGTAGGCAGGCTTGATGCGGAATCAAGATAAAAGACAAAGAATGGATTCTCGCTTAATAACTGCGGGAAGGACAAAAAAGAGGCATTTGAGGAGCGGAAGATGAGAAGAACGGCTTTATTGTTTTTCTGTTTTGTAATGACTGCCGTGTTTATAGGCGGGACAGACACCCTCCCGGCGCAGGAAATTTCTCTCCCTCTGGTAAATTCTATTGAGGTAAGAGGGCTTAAGAGAGTAGAGGAAGCCGCTGTGAAATCCAAGATAACGCAGAAAACAGGAGAACCGCTTTCTTCGGAAAAGACCACAAATGACATAAAAGACATTTACAAGATGGGCTATTTTGACGACGTCAAGGTTGATATAGAGCCGCTGGAAGGCGGCGTCAGGGTGATATACCTGATAAAGGAAAAGCCCACTATTATAAGCATAGACTTTCAGGGGAATAAGAAGCAGGAAGATTCAGGCCTAAAAGAGAAAATAACCATAACGGCAAACTCTATAGCAGATACTGTTCTGATACAGGATAATGCCGAGAAGCTGCGCGCCTTCTATGAAGAGGAAGGCTACTACCTGTCCAAAATCGTTCCTGTTGTGAAGAAGGTGAATGATGATGAGGTTACGCTTACATATCAAATAGAGGAAGGCCCTAAGGTGAAGATAAAGTCATTGATAATTGAGGGCAGCAAGGCCATTTCAAAAAAGGAAATAAAAAAGGCTATAAAAACAGGCGAATGGTGGCTGTTCTCATTCGCAACATCATCAGGGTATTATAAAAAGGGTGAAATGAATGTTGATATTGAAAGGATAAGAAACCTCTATTTTAATAGGGGATATATAAATGTTGCCGTAGCCGACCCCAAAATCCAGCTTACAGGCGATAAGAAGGGGATGATAATCACAATCATGATATCCGAAGGAGAGCAGTACAGAATCTCCTCTGTGGATATTGCAGGGAACAAGGCGTTCCCTGAAGCCGAGTTAAGAAAGAAAATAAAATCTTCCCCTAAAAATGTGTTCAGCCGGGCAGTGCTCAGAGGCGATGTTGCTGCGCTCGGGGAGACGTATTCAGAGAAAGGCTATGCGCTTGTGAGCGTTTCTCCTGACGTTGTGCCGGATAAGGCTGACAAGCAGGTTAAGATAACCTTCAAAATAGATGAGGGGGATATTTACAAAATAGGCAGGATAGATATATCAGGAAATATCAAGACAAGGGATAAGGTTATAAGACGGGAAATCAGGCTTGATGAGGGCGACACGTTTAACAGTTCACTCATGAAAAGGAGCTATGAGAGGCTTAATAATCTTAATTTTTTTGAAGCTGTTGACCTGCAGCCAAAGCCGAAACCCGGGGAGAAACTTGTGGATATTGATGTGAAGGTAAAGGAAAAGCCGACAGGCGCTCTCAGCGTAGGCGGCGGGTACAGTTCGGTTGATGGCCTTATAGCCACCGCTGACATTACGCAGGCCAATCTATTCGGGACAGGGCGGCTTATAAAATTAAAAGGGGAATTCGGAGGCAAAAGTACATCATACAGCTTTGGATACAGGGACCCATGGTTTCTTGACAAAGAACTTTTATTCGGAACCGACATCTATAGAACAACAAGAAATTATTCGGCATTTGACAGAAAAGCGGCCGGGTTTGATATGCTTCTGGGCAAGAGCCTGTCCGAATACTGGAAAGCAGATGTTACATACAATCTTGAAAGCGTGACGATAAATAATATATCTCCAAATGCGTCGCAAATTATAATAGACCAGGAAGGCAAAAAAATAACAAGCAGCATTACGCCTGCAATTGCAAGGGATTCAAGGAACAGTTTTCTGGACCCCCATACAGGCTCAAGAAATATGCTGTATGCGACTTACGCAGGACTCGGCGGGGATAACTTCTTTTTTAAAACAGGGGTTGAATCTTCGTGGTTTTTCCCTGCGACTGAAGAGACAACACTGGCTTTTAAAGGCCGCTATGCCCAGGCAACAGGAATGTTCAACAAGCCTCTTCCCCTTTATGAAAGATTCCATGTCGGAGGCATTTACACTGTAAGGGGACTTGGTTATGGAGAGGCTGGACCGCGGGATGTAAATGGCGACGTGATAGGCGGGACAAAACAGATTATATTTAACGCAGAATATATCTTCCCTCTGGTCAGCGAGTTGAAATTTAAAGGGGTTACATTTTTTGACGCAGGCAGGGCCTTTGATTCTTTCAAGGACATCGGGGATGTTAAATACGGGGCAGGAGTCGGTTTCAGATGGTTTTCTCCGATAGGGCCGTTAAGACTTGAATGGGGGCATAATCTAAATCCAAAAACAGGGGAAAGCAAAAGCAAGTGGGAATTCACATTCGGCACTGCTTTTTAGATAGGCGCAAACACGTTATAGAGTTTATCGCGATAACGCAATAACTAAAGTTTAAAAAGGAGGAAAAATGAGAAGGATGTTGTTATTAACAGTGTGTTTAACGCTGCTTTCCGCTGCGCCTTCGGCAGCGGCTGATGCGCTCAAATTAGGTTTCGTTGATTTGCAGCGCGTATTTTCAGAATCCGAGGCAGGCAAAAAGGCAAGGGCTGATGTTGCGGACATAGAAAAAACAAAAAAGGCGGTAATAGAAGAAAAGGTAAATTCCCTTAAAAAGATTGAAGCAGAGATTAGCAAACAGGCTTCTGTTCTTTCCGCCGAGGCAAAAAAGGCAAAGGAAGAGGAAGTGGAGAAACTCCAGCGGGATATCCAGAGGCTTGTGGCCGATGCGCGGGCAGAATTGCAGAAAAAAGAAAATGAGCTTACAAATGCAATTCTTAAGAACATAAGCGAAATTGTTGACGCCGTCGGGTACGAGGAGGGATATGCGATTATATTCAGAAGCGAAGTCGTTTTGTCCGCTAAAAAAGAGTTTGATATTACAAGTTTGGTTGTAAACAGGCTTAACGCATCAAAGGACAAACCAAAAGAGGCGCCAAAAGTAAAGGCGAAGGAAAAACCCAAGGAAAAAGCAAAAGGCAAGAAATAAATATTGCCCCTGTTTAGGGGTTCTGTGCCGGAATAGCGCAAGAAGTTTTGGAAGTTTTTTAACAAGGAGGTGCATTACAGTGGCAAAAGGAACAGTGAAGTGGTTTAATGAGTCCAAGGGTTTTGGATTAGTAACCAATGAAGACGGCGGAGATGTTTTTGTTCACTATTCTGCTCTGCAGGGAGACGGCTTTAAGTCTCTGTCTGAAGGGCAGGCAGTGAACTTTGATGTTGTTGATAGCCCCAAAGGCCCAAAGGCAGCAAACGTTACAAAACTCTAAGCCAAAAAAGACAGTCCCGAGCTGCTCGGGACTGTCTTTTTTCCCGATTGCAAAAATCATTCAATTCATGGATTTTCTGATTTTTTCCCTTTGCATGAAAGTATCATCTTAAGTAATGTGGAGCCGGGGGTGGGACTTGAACCCACGGCCTGCTGATTACGAATCAGCTGCTCTACCACTGAGCTACCCCGGCATCAAAACAAATTCAAAATTCAAGATTCAAAATCTCGGAATTCTTTTATTTTGAATTTTTAATTTTAAATTTTGAATTATTCTTTATTATATTCCATCAGCGCCTCTTTTTC
>MNVK01000128.1 GCA_001871685.1 Nitrospirae bacterium CG1_02_44_142 | reverse complement strand
TTGCGGCTTGCTCTTTTTTGTGAGCGTTCCGCCCGATAGGTGTACTTGTTCATGCTCGCTCGATTAATCTCTCTGCTAATCGTACTTACATTTCGGTCAAGCAATCCTGCGATGTTCCGGAAAGACAATCCTTGCGCCAATGACCGACTGATTTCTTCTCTTTCTTGCAATGACAACCTCTTGTAACTTCTCTGACTCATTATATCTAATGCCCTCCTTTAGTTTCCTTCTCAGGATACCAAAGTGTTGCATTAAATTCTTGAGCCTAACTTCATTAATATTTCGTTTTGTGCTATATTGTATCAAATTATAGGAAAAGGCGAATGTTTGAATATTGATTGTTGTGCGGAAGACCGAAAAAGGAAAGGACATAATTAACATGTGTCCCTATTTTTCTTTTAACAAATGACAAAAAAACGTGATTACATCAGCGAGATTATAGAAAAAAGAAGCCGTCTTCTCGCACGTGCAGATCGTGAGAAACAATACATACGAAGAGTGCACCCCTTAGTAGACGGCTTTAGGGCAATTAAATCACTCAAAAGAGCTATTAAATTCCGCGATGAGTGGTTGAAATATGGCGCAATAGGATACATTGCTTGCGTTGAAGGTTACTTCAAGATGCTGTTTGCGGACCTGATAAATCTTGGACTGCCTTTCTCGGAAAATATAAAGAAATTTACTGATATTAGCTTCAAAATAGACTCAGTAGTTGCTATATATTCAAAACAAGTAAACTTAGGAGAATTTATTTCACATCTTTTATCTATTCATTCCGTATCAGATATCAACCATCATATGTCCGTTATAATCGATAGAGATTTTCTAGACTTTTTATATAGCGAACCAACAGATGTCGAATTCAATCCGAAACCGGTAAAAGAAGTCTTCCCCGAAATTATTCCAGATTTAGAAGATCTATTTAAGCTTAGACACGTATTCTGCCATGAACTTGCGATCAAAGGAAAAGTTCCCGTTAGAAGAATAGAAAAAGGTATGACGGCTGCAGCGTTGTTCATGATATACACGGAAGAGACTATGCAGAGACACTACTTCAAAGGAAACGGAAATGGGGACAATCTAATTAAATGAAAGAGTTGCAAACAAGAAAATGGGAATAATATAAATAGATGCGTCCCCATTAAGACATCAAAAAATTAAGACAGGAGGGGCCATGTCAGAAAACAAAATAAAAGAGAGTGATGATGCTGATGATGAAATATATTATAAATCACCATTAAAGTCTAAAAGCCGATGGGGATGGGGTTGGTTTTTATTATTAGGGGGTTACGCAAATTGGTATAACAAAGCTCCCGTTCAGCCCAGCCTTTTTACTAATATCTTAGGACTCGTCACACTGTTTATTTCTTATTATTGGCTTCGCACTCGCATGACTGGTATGTTCAGTAAATTATGGAAGGTTTCATTTGTTGCTGGGATAATTGCCAGTTTTATGAGCGGACTCGTAACGGCCATTTTAATGAAGCTCGGAATTTAACGAACTGAATTAAATGCTAAGAGAAGGCATAACCCATGCATCGACCAGACGCGAGAACGGAAATGGGGATAATAAATAGAACCGACCTTTAATACCATAGTTAGATGAATTTTCGGGAATCAGGAGGAAACGATGAAAATACAATGGGAAGAATCACGTTTTTGTAGGGTAATATTATTACTTTTGGGAATAACTTTATTCTTAGGGATTTATACTGCTTTTACTGTCCCTTTAGTCTTAGCAACCAAGTTGCCCGCTATGTGGTTTGGTGGAATAAGTGGTGGTGTATTATTGATGATCGTATATCATCGCGTAATTATGGTTAAATATAGAGGTGGATTTTCAGAAGCCTCCACGGCAGGACAACTTTGCGTCTCTTTCATTCTTTTCATGCTTACCCAGTATGAAGCCAGTAAATATGGCGGCAGTTGGGATCACAACTATCAAGCCGTGATCTCCATCCTTATGGTTGTCATCTCTTTGATGTTATATATCTATCAAAAGATAAAAGGCAAATCATTACAGCAAAAAAACTTGGCGTAAAACGAAATCGAAATGGTTCTAATTAAATGAAAAAATTGCAAACAAGAAAATGGGAATAATAAATAAAAACGTCCCCATTAAGAACCTGAAAGACATATTATTGTCAGCGTTAATTCTTGTCTGTCTGGGCGGCTGTGTTCCGGTAGAAAAAGTGCCTGGATCCGGAGGTGAGCTTATCCAAATAAAACAGGGAAATGTCGGCAGGTTCCATGAACTCCAGATAGGTGTCATGAATATAGTCAGAGCTGATTATGTTGATGAGGCCGGCGCAAAAAAACAGGGTTTAATAGCTGTATTGTCATTATTTGTTGAAGGGAATCCCCCGCAAGAAAAGGACTTTAAAGTTCATGCGGGGCAGAAGATAACAATGGATAAATACTCAGTGTATGTGGAAGAAATACGAGGAACGGTTAAAGGCTTAGTAACATTGCGGATAGATGAGCTCGCTAAAAAATAACAGCAGAGCCACAATTCAACTTGTCTTAAACAATTCAATCTTCCCCCTCCAGAACATTTCAAGCCCCTTTTTTAGCTCCGGGAATGAATTCAGTTCTGAATCTTTATCAATCAATGCAAATGCCTCTTTCCGCGCAGTATCAAGAAGCCTTGCATCCCTTACAATATTTGCAAGCTTGAGGTCTGGCATTCCTGCCTGCCTTGTGCCGAAAAATTCTCCCGGCCCTCTTATATCAAGGTCTTCCTCCGCAATCTTAAACCCGTCATTGGTTTTTATCATTATATCAAGCCTTCTTCTTGCGTCCTCGCTTACAGGCTCATACATTAAAAGAAAACAATACGACTGGCTGCCTCCCCTTCCAACCCTTCCCCTTAACTGGTGAAGCTGGGAAAGCCCGAACCTCTCTGCATGAACTATAAGCATCATCGCCGCATTAGGCACATCCACCCCAACCTCTATAACCGTAGTGCTTACAAGGACATTAATCGCGCCTGCCTTGAAAGACGCCATAACATTTTCCCTCTCCTGCGGTTTTAGCCTGCCGTGAATAAGCTCAACCTTGAGGTTCGGAAATATTTTTTCAAGAGCTTCCCTGCCTATTATCGCGGATTTGAGTCCGCCTGAGGCGGACGTTTTTTCAGTCTCATCAATAACAGGATATACAACATATACCTGCCTGCCTTTTTTTGTTTCTTCTGCAATCGCCCTGTAAATGTATTCTTTCTGCCCTGCATTAAACAAGCGCGTTACAACAGGGCTTCTGCCCGGAGGAAGTTCATCTATAACAGAATAATTTAGGTCTCCGTAGAGCGTCATGGACAGGGTTCTCGGAATAGGCGTGGCTGTCATGACAAGGACGTCGGGGTTAACGGCTTTTTTTCTTAGAAGCTGCCTCTGCATAACCCCGAATCTGTGCTGTTCGTCTATTATCGCAATCCCGAGGTTTTTAAATTCCACGCCTTCCTGTATAAGAGCGTGTGTCCCGATGATTATTTTAATCTCTCCCGACGCAATATCGCAGCGCAGCGCCTCCCGCTCTTTTTTTTTGCTTCCTGTCATAAGGCATACCTTCAGCCCCATATCTTCTATCATCTTGTGTATGTTTATGTAATGCTGTCCTGCAAGTATCTCGGTAGGCGCCATTAAAGCTGACTGATAACCGCACTCAGCGGCAGTGAGCATCGCCATAACCGCAATAACGGTCTTGCCGCAGCCCACATCTCCCTGAAGAAGCCTGTTCATGGGGTGCTGGCTTCTCATGTCATGAAGTATCTCCTCAAATACCCTCTGCTGCGCTGATGTGAGTTTGAATTTAAGCGCGTCTATGAATTTCCTGACAAGAACGCCGTTACAATCAAACGCAATCCCCCTCTCAACCTCTTTGCCTTTTTTAATTATTGAAAGCCCGAGTTCAAACTTAAACAGCTCCTCAAAATAAAGCCTTTTCTGATAGATGCTTGAACAGCTGTTAAGGCTGTCTATATCTATACCGCTTTCCGGAAAGTGGGAATTGAATATGCTTTCAGCGAGTCCATGAAAATTATTTCTCCTGAGTATCTCCTCCGGTATATGGTCAGGGACGTCTTTGATGCAGGTATTGATAAGATTGAACATTATAGTCCGTAACTGCCTTACACTCAGACCGGAGGTCGTCCTGTAAATCGGGACAATCCTTGCAGTATGTATGAAGGCATCCCCGTCCTCGGTGACAAACTCATATTCAGGGTTATCAAATTCAAAGCCGATTCCCTGATAGGGATTCCTCTTAACAACGCCGCTCAGAATTACTTCCTGTCCCGGTTTAAAATTTTTTTTCAGGAAAGGCTGGTTAAACCACTTGCCTTTGACAATGCCGCTTCCGTCAGATACCGTCAACTCAAACAGCTTTATATTCCGCCTTGGAAGCTTTATTACCTCGGCAGCAATAACCTTGCCGATGACAGTTTCAAGCCGGCCATATTCAAGAGCGCTTATCTTTTTGATATTTTTTCTATCTTCGTATCTGTATGGAAGGTAATAAAGGGCGTCTTCTGCTGTCTTGATTCCGAGGGTGTTAAGGAGTTTTGCCCTCCCGGGGCCAACGCCTTTGATATACTGCACAGGAAATTCTGAAAGATTCTTACCCATCAACTCTATGAGTCGTTGGCAGACGGATTACGCCCCGTCGGGTTTGTTTTTCTTCTGCGCTTCTTTATCTATGGCCTCTTCTAATACTTTGTCTGCTTCTTCCATCTTAATCTTGGCGTACTCTGTGTCGCTCATTATGTCTATGTCCCATCCTGTAAGTTTCATTGCAAGCCTTACATTTTGTCCTTTCTTGCCTATTGCCAGAGAAAGCTGCTGGTCATTGACAACCACCATCGCAGTCTTACTTTCTTCATTTATGCCAATTCTTTCAACGCTTGCAGGGCTCAGGGCGCGTGCAATAAGCATCCGCAGGTCATCAGTCCAAGGGATTATATCTATCCTTTCCCCTCTAAGCTCACGCACAATAGACTGAACCCTTGTGCCCTTCATGCCAACACATGCGCCAACCGGGTCCACAGACGCATTTGTAGAATAAACAGCAATCTTTGTCCTATCCCCGGGCTCACGGACTATATCCTTTATCACAACAAGCCCCTCGCTTATCTCAGGAACTTCCATTTTGAACAATTCCCCGATAAAATGTGGATTCGTTCTTGAAACGAGTATAACAGGCTCCTTTGTGGTTATCTTCACTTCTTCTATATACGCCCTAACGGTATCTCCTCTCCTGAGATTTTCTGCCGGCAGCATTTCGCTCTGGGGAAGAATAGCTTCTGTCTTGCCAATATTAATATAGTAATTATTTTTTTCCCTTCTCATCACGGTTCCGCTTACAATCTGCCCGACCTTGCCCTTGAACTCGTTATAGATGACATCACGTTCGGCCTCCCGAACCTTTTGAAAAATGACCTGCTTCGCTGTCTGGGCGGCTATTCTCCCGAAATTGTGAATATCAATGGGCAGGTCCACACTCTCTGCTCCAGCGCTGTCAGGAAAAAGTTTTTTCACATCAGACCTGGAAATCTCCGCGTCTTTATCCACAGCCTTATCCACAATATTCTTCGTCTCATAAGCAGTGATGGCGCAGGTTTTGGGGTCTATCGTAAGATGAACATTCGTTCTTCCGCCATACCGCTTCCTTGCAGCGGAAAGCATGGCAGCTTCAAGCGCAGCAACAAGGATTCCCTTCTCTATGCCCTTTTCCCTGCTTATCTGGTCTATTACATGGCAGAGTTCTTTCGTCATTTTATTTCTATCTCCAGTCTCGCCCTTAATATGTTCTCAAACGGAATATCTCGTTCTTCTCCGCTTATAGATAATCGTATAATGTCCGCTGTCACGCCGATTACCCTGCCAAGAAAAAAATTCTGGTTATCTATCCTGTCTTTTGTTATTATTCTCACCAGCTTACCCTTATGCCTCTCAAAATCCTTTAAAGCAGTCAACGGCCTGTCAAGCCCGGGCGATGAAACCTCAAGATTGTAAGGGCCCGGTAGAGAGTCGTCTGCGTCAAGCAGTGCGCTAAGACTTCTGCTAAATCTTTCGCAGTCCTCCAGGGTTACCCCTCCGCTTCTGTCAATCGTAATCCTCAGCAGCATCCTTCTTCCACTGCCCAATAACCTTGTCTCAAGGACTTCAACTTTCTGTCCCTCGGCAACCTGTCCTGCCAGTTTTAGAACTATTTCCTCAACAATTGACTGTTTTGTATCCATATACCTATAAAACAAAAGAGTGGGAAAACCCACTCTTTTAATAATAAAATGCTGGAACTGATTAAAATTATAATATAACTAATTTAGTTTATCATTTTAGCAACAAAAAATCAATCACTTTCAGGGGCGGGGTTCCCCGCCCCTGAATGATAGAAAACGTTATTTGCCTGCTGGCGCTGCTGGCGCTGCTGGCGCCTCTGCTGGCGCTGCTGGTGCTGCTGGCGCCTCTGCTGGCGCTGGCGCCGGTTTCGGCTCTTCAGCCTTCTTGCAGCCTGCTGTTGTAAGAGCAAAAGCTACAACAAGCACTAATGAAAGGATCAAAGCTATTACTTTCTTCACGATAGTCACCTCCTCCTGTAGAAAATGTAAAACTTATTCCTAATTTGATAACATATATCATAAATATTGTCAAGATTTTAAAAAATATATAATAATAGTTGAAGGGGGATTCCTCATGAAAAATTTTAACGATTTGGAGCTTATTATCTTTGACCTTGACGGCACGCTCGTTGACTCAAGCGTGGATATAACGAATGCGCTGAATTACGCTATAACAGCGTATGGAATTAAACCGCTTGCTGTGGACGACACCATTAAGATAGTCGGAGAAGGGCTGACAAGGCTTATAGAAAAAATCATTGGGGACAATAACGCTTCTATAAAAGATTCTGCGCTTGACAGGTTTATCCAATACTATTCGGAACACCTGGCCGATTTTACAAAACCATATCCCGGAGTAACAAAAACCCTTGAGATGCTCGGCGGATATAAAAAGGCAGTAATATCTAACAAGAGAGAAGCGCTGTCAAAAAAACTCCTTGAACAAGTCGGACTCATAAAATTTTTTGACGCCGTGCTCGGAAGCGACAGCGCATCTGAGAGAAAACCGTCGCCTGCGCCTGTTAAAAAGGTTCTTGAAATTCTCGGGGTAGAGCCTCACAGGGCGATTATCGTCGGCGACAGCAATTTTGACATAGAGGCGGGAAAAGGAGCAGGAGTAACCACAATAGCAGTAACTTACGGCTACCGGAGCAGGGAAATGCTCGGCAGCGCAGATTTTTTAATTGATAATATGAACCAGCTTCTGACCTTGATAGGAAAACAATAATATGCAGGATATATTTACTTCATGTATTTCACATTAGACGCCATACGCAATATAAAGCTTTATCAGAATAAGAAGGGTTACAGGTTTTCTGTAGATGCGCTCCTCCTTTACTCGTTTGTAAACCTCAGGAGAGCAGAAAGAATCGCCGACCTCGGCGCAGGCTCCGGGATTGTAGGAATCTTGCTGGCTAAAAAATATCAGGATTCAGAGGTTGTTCTCATTGAAATTCAGGACAGCCTTGCCGTGCTTGCAGAAAAGAACGTATTACTGAATAACCTTAAGAAAAGAGTATATGTAGTTAAGGCTGATATAAAAACATTAACCCCTCCTACCCTCCCCTTAGTAAGGGGAGGAATAAGGTGGGGTCATTTTGACCTCGTTGTATCAAACCCTCCGTTCAGGCGCCAGAAGACAGGACTTATAAGCCCTACAGATGAAAAGGCTATTGCACGGCATGAGATAAAACTAAGGCTTGAGGATTTAATACTGGCAGCACACGCGCTTCTGAAATCAAAAGGCAGATTCTGCATGATTTATCATCCGTCAAGACTTGCGGAGCTTATTGACGCCTTGCGGAAGAAGCACCTGGAGCCGAAAAGACTGCGGTTTGTCCATTCAACTCTTAAAACAGAGGCAAAGATGGTCCTCGTAGAGGCAGTAAAGGACGGAAGGGCAGAGATGAAAATTGAGAAACCTTTCTGCATATACAGGGAAGATGGAAGATATACGGATGAAATGAACGAGCTTTATTAAAATCTTCCGCGAAGTTTCATTCCTTGTCTCTTTTTGCTCTCATTGCCTTCCTTCTTGATGTAATATGCCATATCCGGAAAAGCCTTTCAAGCTTGTCCTTATAAACCATAGAGAGAAAAATAACTACTATGGCCAAGCCCAACAAGATGAAAAATCTCTCATATTGATGGTGCCGTATATAATCGCCTCCAAGCGTCAGCAGGACCGTGCCGCCAAACCTGCCGACTGTGCTGATGATAAAGAATTCCTTTGTGGTGAGATGTCCAAGCCCCACAATATAGCACAGCATATCCTTCGGAATACCCGGGATAAGAAACAGGAGGAATACCAGAAAAGCGCCTTTGTGGTGAAGGAGATAGTCATATTTCTCCATTGTCTCTTTTTTTACGAAGCGTTCAACAAACGGCCTTCCCAATATTCGTGAAATGGAGAACGCAGCCATTGAACCTGAAGTTAGCCCGATAGTAGACAGAACAATTCCAAGACTCTTGCCGTATAGAAAACCCCCAATAAATCCTGTAACCTCTCCGGGAATAGGAGCGGCAATAACCTGTACTGCCTGAAGACAAACAAAACCAATAAAAGAGAGAGGGCCAAGTGAATTGAGAAACTCGGCCAACCTCTCCTTATTCAGAAAAAAAGAAATAAGCCCAGACTGATAGAGGATTAGCGTTGAACCTGCTATTATCAGCAGCAGGACTAAGAGTCTGAGCCAGATTTTATTCTTGATTTTTACTATTTACGCATCTCCTCTAATGTTATAACCCTTCTTATTTCCCCATCTTATCAATAAACGGCTTTATCAAATCTATCGGCACCGGGAATATTATTGTAGAGTTCTTCTCGGTTGCAATCTCAGTAAGTGTCTGTAAAAATCTGAGCTGCAGCGCGCCGCTTTCTGTCGCTATAATCTTTGCTGCATCCGCAAGCTTCTGAGACGCCTGGAACTCTCCCTCCGCATGTATGATTTTGGCCCTTCTTTCACGCTCAGCCTCAGCCTGTTTTGCTATCGCCCTTTGCATCTCTGCAGGGAGGTCCACATTCTTCACTTCTACTGTAGTAACCTTTATCCCCCACGGCTCTGTCTGCTGGTCTATCACCTTCTGAAGTTCGGCATTTATATCCTCTCTTTTTGACAAGAGGTCATCAAGCTGGCTCTGGCCGAGAATGCTCCTCAGAGTCGTCTGGGATATCTGTGATGTTGCGTAATAAAAGTCCTCCACCGCTGTTATCGCCCTTATAGGGTCTATAACCCTGAAATAAACAACGGCATTCACCTTTACCGAGATATTATCCCTTGTGATGACGTCCTGCGCCGGGACGTCAAAGGTAACCGTCCTGAGACTCACTCTGACAAGCTTGTCAATGACAGGGATTATAATTACAAGTCCGGGGCCCTTTACAGGTATCACCCTTCCAAGCCTGAATACAACACCCCTTTCATATTCCCTCAATATCTTAATCGCGCTTGAGAAGAAATAGATTACCAAAAACACTACAATCAAAAACCCCATAAACGATGCCGGTATTCCCTGCATTTTAACCTCCTTTTTTTTAGGGAAATATGTCCAATAAGACTTATAAGACCTATTCTCCCTTTGTTGTTTTTCTAACTTTTACCTTCAACCCTGATACTGATTCAACAACTATTTTCTCACCCTTTGATATCGTCTCATCAGAATATGCAGACCATATCTCTCCGCGCAATAAAACTATGCCGCTGTCCTTTGTTATATCTGCATTAGCAATTCCCTCCATCCCGACAAGCCCCTCAGCGCCGGTAATAGGCCTCCTTTTATATGCCTTGTATGCAAGACCGACAACCGCCGTAAAGAACAGAGCCGTTGCAATTACAGCGGGAAGAATCAAAAAGAGCGACAGTTTCATAAAAGGCCCGTGCGATTCAAATAACATTAATGAGCCGAAAAGCATCGCAATGACGCCGCCGATGGTTAAAACGCCGTGCGAGATTATCTTTATCTCAAGTATAAAAAGTATTATTGCGAGAATAATCAGGAGAAGGCCTGCATAGTTCACAGGCAATGTCTGGAAGGCATAGAATGCAAGTATAAGGCATATTCCTCCCATTACGCCCGGGAATATAGCGCCGGGGCTTGTCAGCTCAAAGAACAATCCGTAAAAACCCAGAAGCATGAGCATATAGGCGACATTAGGGTCTGTGATAACATTGAGAATCTTATGCCTCAGGCTCATCTCTTCTCTTACAACATTGGCATTTGCAGTCTTCAAAACCTTCTCACCCATAACAGTCTTCACCTTTCTTCCGTCTATGGTCAACAGAAGTGTATTAAGGTCTTTGCTAACAATATCTATAATCCTTTCCTTTAAAGCCTCTGTTTCCGTAGCAGATATGCTTTTTCTTACGGCATCCTCGGCCCACTTTGAGTTTCTACCTGTTCTCTCCGCGAGTGATTTTATATAAGCGGCAGCGTCATTTGTAACCTTTTCTACCATTGTCTTATCCATCTTCCCGCCAACTCCAACAGGATGCGCGGAACCAATGTTTGTGCCCGGAGACATGGCTGCAACATGGGCTGCAAGGGTTATAAACACGCCCGCCGAGGCCGCCCTGGCCCCGCTTGGAGAGACAAAGACAATCACAGGGACTTCACTTGCGATTATGTTCTTGACTATATCCCGCATTGACATGTCCAGGCCGCCCGGAGTATCAAGCTCTATTACAACAGCCTCGCGTTTCTGCTCATTGGCCTTCTTGATGCTATTGCCCACATACTCCGCAGAGGCAGGATTTATAACGCCGTTGACTGTAATGACCAGCACATCTTTCTTTTGCTCCTGAGAAAAAAGCGGCGCTGGGAGGGAAAGAGACAGGAAAATTAAAAAGGCAAGTATTCTCTTAAACATGTTAGAATTATACCATAAAGTTTTATTTAATATAGCCATGAAATTTATAGCAGAACAAAAAATCAACGGCAAAAAACTGCGCCTTGCACAGGGCGATATAACTGAAAGGGATGTGGACGCCATAGTAAATGCAGCTAACTCTCATCTCCGGCACGGAGGCGGGGTTGCAGGAGCGATTGTCAGAAAAGGCGGGCAGATTATTCAGGATGAAAGTGATGCAATCGGATTCACCCCTGTCGGAACAGCAGTAATCACAGGCGCAGGGAAGCTTCCTGCGAGATTTGTCATTCACACTGTAGGGCCGAGAATGGGTGAAGGCGATGAGGACAATAAGTTAAAGAATGCAGTGATTAATACACTCAGGCTTGCTTCAGAAAAAGGATTAAAAAGTGTTTCTATGCCTGCGATAAGCTCTGGCATCTTCGGTTTTCCGAAAGACAGGTGCGCAAAAATCCTTGTCAATGAATCCGCAGATTATCTCAGGAAAAATCCCCAATCCTCCCTTGAAATTGTTGAGTTCTGCGTTTACGATGACAACGCAATGGAGCATTTCAAAAGGGAGTTTGAAAGGCTTAAATAGGAATCAAAAAGCATTAAATAATCTCTATTTGCTCCTGAAGTTTCTTCTTGCCAATCCCCATCGGAATATAGAACGAAGCGGCATTTATCAAAAATATAAGAAAAACGCATGCTGCAATCTGTATCTTTCCTGATAAATCCCCCGCTCCCTTCATTTTATAAACATAGAAAATCCATGCCTCAAGGAATAATGTGGCGATAACAACACTGAATGCAATGAGCATGAATGCCATGCCTCCAAGACTCATTGAAACAGACGCTATGTTTTCATATTTGAATTTCGGATATATTGCGCCGAATCCTGTGCCGAGTCCGCTTACAGAAATGCAGAGCATAAGGACTGTTCCGAGCGACAGATACATCATAATCCCTCTTATATCCACAGCAAGATTTGTGAGGGATACAAGAACAAGCATAAGCGCTGTAACTGGAATGAACCCATAGAGAAACTTTGACCGGATAAATCTTTTCATATCAACAGGCGAAGTCCTTATAATCCAGAAGGCCTGACCTTCAAGGCTCACGGATGCATAGATAAATCTCGCTGAAACAGCAGAAAGCACAAGTCCTGATAAGACCAGATTAACAAGAACCATGATTTCTCTTATCAAAGGAAATCCGGAAAGTGCATTTGTAGGAATGGACTTGAAATTATAGACGTAAATCATTATGAGCGCGCCTATTATGAACACCTGAGACCACTGGCCTGTATCCCTAAAAAATGTTTTTATGTCCTTGTAAAACATTGCGGTATTCATTTCAGGGTAATATCCTCCTAAAATGCCCCTCTTAACCCTTTCGCCTGACGGCTGAATCCTCTCCATATTCATCCTGTAAAACCTTAATCCTGTAATCTCGGAGAGAAGAATAAAAAACAAGGCATTGCTCAAAAGAATTATCGGATAAAAAATACTAAAGCCGCTTTTTCCCAGCGCCGGGAAAACCGCCTCTGTAATCCAATAGCTTGGAAGCATCGGGGATTCTGTTTTGAATGACATTATGGAATTTATAAAACCCTCAGGTGTACTTATGTCCTGAGGAATTAGTCCCTTCACCAAAAAGTAGAGCATGAGAAAAAGCATCACCCCTATTCCAAGGAGCGCATTCCTTGCCCTTTTTGCTGGAAAAAGCCTCGTGAGTATATGCGCAGTTGTAATGCCGAGGCCTGCCGTTATTAAGCTGAATAGAAGGAAACATCCAAGAACCAAGAGATAATAGCCTGCCGACGCGCCATAGCTGATACCGTATGCAATAAATACCGGCGGCATGAACGAAAGAACCATCCATGATGAATTAATGAAAGCCTCAAATGTCTTCAACCTTAATATATCCCTGATTTCAACGGGCTTTGAGAGGAGAAGCGGAATATCTTTTGATAGATAGAAAGAAGAGATTGCGGTGATTATGCTGCTCATGATAAGAAAACCAAGCAGGCTGAAGAATGTCATTGAGAAGAGTTTCCTTGAGAGTATCTCGCCGAAAAACTCAATTCCCCGCACATACATTAGAACCTTGTATGTCCCTATGTAAAAAAGAACCCAGAAACCGACGCCGATTGCCATAAAAGGAAGCCTTCTCAGCACAACCTTCGTGCTTATTGAATTTTTTAGTGAAAGAAGTTTAGGTTTAAGCAGCAGCGCAAGCATATAAATGTTTATCTAAATGCAGGACTAGTCTTCGCTTTCTGCAGATATTTTTCTGTCGTTCTAAGGCTCATTACGCTACAGCCGCAAAACTCACCCTTCGGGTTCAAACAGTTGCGGCTGTCACACTCCATTTGCCAAGAACGTCAACGAAAAATCTCTGATGCCGCTCAAACTAATCCTGCATTTAGAATTTATTTCCCCCTCCTATCTCCATAAACAACCCCTCTAACCCGCCCTCCATCCCCTTTATTTCCTCTTTCGTTTTTATTGAGATTACAGAGCCTTTGTTAATGAACCCTACCCTGTGGCAGAGTTCCTCTGCGAAATGGAGGCTGTGGGTTGCAAGGAATATCGTCACCCCTTTAGAGCTTAAATCCTTAATTACGTCTTTGAGCATCCTTATACCGAACGGGTCCAGCCCCATAAAAGGCTCATCTATCAGAAGCGCTTCAGGCCTATGAATAAGGGCAGATGCAAAGAGCAGCCTCTGCCTCATGCCCTGCGAAAAACTCTCTATAAGCTCATCCTCAATATCCTTAATCCCGAATAACTCAAGCATCTCATCCATTCTTGACAATGCTTCGTTCCGGGGGATGCTGTATATTGATGATATGAATATAAGGAATTCCCTTGCAGTGAGTTTCTCATAGAGAAATGCCTTGTCAGGCACATAACCGAGTATTGATTTTGCCTTTATTGATTCTTTAACAATGTCATATTTCCCTATGATAATCTTTCCTTCATCAGGTGTGAGAAGTCCTGTCATCATCCTTATTGTCGTGGTCTTTCCGGCTCCGTTCGGGCCGACAATGCCAAATATCTCACCGGTGTTTACAGTCAATGAAATATTCTTTACTGCATGTGTGGCGTTGAAAGATTTGGAGATGTTATCAAGAATTATCATGGCCGTCCTCTTATCTCCCTTATCCTTTGAACAACAGGTGGATGGGAATAATAAAAGCCTGCATATAAGGGATGGGGATGGAGATTTGAAAGGTTGTCTTTTGAGAGTTTTATCAATGATGTTGCCATCGCCTCCCGGTTCTCTGTCATCTCAGCGGCAAACCTGTCAGCCTCCCTTTCATGTCTTCTTGAAAAATAGCTGAATATAGGCGTCAGCGGAAAAGACACTATTCCTCCTGCAAACCCCAGTATGAGAAGGTTTGCAAAGACCGTGTCATTCTGAATATTGAAAATCCTTAGAAGGATTCCCGATTTTATCATCATGAACGAAATATAAACGCCTATCAGGGACATGGCCTCTACAACAATAAGCATTTTAAGGACATGCTTTTTCTTCCAGTGCCCGGCCTCATGCGCAAGAACAGAGAGAATCTCGCTCCTTTCCATCTTCTTCAAAAGCGTGTCATAAAGCACAATCCTCTTCACCTTTCCTATCCCCGTAAAATAGGCATTTGTGTGTGCGCTTCTCTTTGACGCATCAATCTTGAACACCCGGCTTATCTTTATCCCGGCCTTTTTCATTAAGTCCCTTATTGAGCCTTCAATCTCCTCATCCTCTATCGGCGTAAACTTGTTGAATAGCGGTTCAATAACATACGGAGAGATATACATCATGAAGATGCTGAATAAGAGGAAAAAGAGCCAGACAAACAGCCACCAGAAATCCGGGCTTGCCTTCATTAAATACAATGCGCCTGACGTCATTATGCCGATGAATATCGTGGAGAGTATAATTGACTTCATGAAATCGCTTATCCAGAGTTTCCATGTCATTTTATTAAAGCCGTACTTGTTTTCAATCCTGAATATGCCGTAAAGGTCAAAGGGAATGGAAATAATTGTATTTGCATAACTCAGGGCTAGGAAGAACACCACGCCGGAAAGAACAAACGGCATATTGAAGGACTCAATCCAGGAGTTATACATATTCAGCAATCCTCCGAAGAAAAATGCCAGAACAAGGATATTTTCGAAAATAGATTCTATGAATCCGAACCGGCTCTGCTCTAAGGTGTAGTCCCTTGTCTTTTTCAATAGTTGAGCATCTATATAATCCTTGAATTCCTCAGGCACAATATCACCGTATTTTCTCAGATGGCGCAGATTGAGAAACTTAAGCCCATAGCCGAAGGCAGCAACAAGGATAAAGCTTATCAGCAGAATAATTTGATAACCTTTCATGGCAGTTTTTATCTTACGATATTTATTGGAATTTTTGTTGACAACACAGGGGTTAACAATCTATCATCAATCTAACATTCTGCCTTTAATATTTGGAAACAATAAAACGGAAAGACACTAAAATAAAATGAACTTAAAAATAAGAGAACTCTTTGAAGACAAAGAAGTAATTGCAAAAATTCAGAATAAGCTACCAAAATTATTTCATCTTGCAGAGTTAGAAAGTTCAAGAGCAGGAAAAATAGGAATGGAAGTCGGTTCAGTAAGAGAAAAAATCATTGTAGCACTATTTATTTACAAATTCGGGGAAGAAAATGTTCAGACGGAAATTCCAATTACCCAAGCGGAAGTAGATGTTACAGTTTATAATAATCCTATTTCTATCAAGACAATTACTGGAAGAAATTTTGGAGGAGTAAAGTTAATTTGGACTGTTGACAGAGTTAAGGCAAGGGAATTTTTAGACAACTATCACCCAAGTTGTGATATGGCGTTAGTGCAAATTAATTGGAATAATGGCGGAGGATTTTATTATATCCCTTGCGAAGTTCAGGAGGAGATTTTTAAAAAACTCGGAAGAACAAAATATATCAAACTTCCAGTTGAGGGAACAAATCCAAGAGGTGTTGAAATGTTAGCCGAAGCATTAGTAAATTTAGTGGAACATAAAGGGACATTCAAAATCCCTATTGACTGGACTAAAGAAAATATTGATTTTAAACCATTCCAAAGATGGTTAGAACTTTGGCAAAATGACTAAAAAAATGAAAAAGGGAACAACAACTAGTTCTTTCGGAACAAACGGAAGGATTAATCACGACAGTTCAAAGTTTTACAACTCCAAGTTATATTCAATGCTTGAGGGGAAAAAAGTTATTGATAAAACCGAGAATAAATTACCCAAAAAATATTTAAATAAATTTATTGGGGGTTCTGCCGAGAATATGATAGAGTTGCCAAACAACTCTATTCATTTAATGATTACTTCACCGCCTTACAATGTTTCTAAAGAATATGACAATGACCTTTCATTGAAGGAGTATTTACAGTTACTTGAAAATTCATTTAAAGAAACTTACAGAGTTCTTGTAAATGGTGGGCGTGCTTGTATTAATGTTGCAAACCTTGGTCGCAAACCTTATATCCCGCTTTCAGACTACATTTCAAAAATAATGCTTGACATTGGGTTTAATATGCGAGGAGAAATTATTTGGAATAAAGCAGCGAGTGCAAGTCCATCAACAGCGTGGGGAAGTTGGTTAAGTGCAGCTAATCCTATTCTCCGAGACATTCACGAATACATTTTAGTTTTCTCAAAAGGGGACTACAACAGAATTGGAAAAGGGAAATATAACACAATTACGAAAGAACAGTTTATGGCCTGGACTAAATCTATTTGGACAATGAACGCTGAAAGCGCAAGAAGAATAGGACACCCTGCACCTTTTCCCGAAGAATTGCCATATCGTTTAATTCAACTCTACTCATTCAAAGACGACATAATTCTTGACCCATTTATGGGAAGCGGAACGACAGCGGTATCAGCAATAAAATCAGAAAGAAACTTTGTGGGCTACGACATAAGCCAAGAATATATTGACCTTGCAGAAAAAAGAATTTCACCATTACGCAAACAGACAAAGATAAAATTTGAACTGCACGGACACAATGTACACGAACTAATTTAGGCTATTTAGGCTGAGGGACACATCCCATGATTTTTATTATACTTTCCATTACAACATCAGATAACAGAGTAATTATGACTGACCCCCAAATCCCGAAGGGGACTTCTTAAGCACTCAAACGTTATCTGCTCACTTGCAGGATTCTGGCAAATTCTTATCTATACTCCAGCCCCTCAATCTTTATCTTGCCTATAACAGACAATATCTGCATCTGCTTGTCTATATCGCCTGTTGTAATCCTTATGTGCGCTGCGTCTGCCGGAAACTGGCCGAGTGTCGGGTCAATCGCAATCCATTGACCAATAAATATCTCAGGCCATGCATGGTAATAAAAATAGCCGTCCTTGTACGTAAGCCCGAGTGCAATCCTTGTTGGTATTCCTGCTGCGCGCGCAAGTGCGGTATAGAGCGTTGTATGCTCATTACAGTCGCCTCTCTTTGATTTTAAAACCTCTGTTGCCATCGGGATTGTTATTGCCGGGGTCTTCTTGATATTCCTGTAAACCCAATCATAAAGAAGCCTTGCCTTCTTTAATGCATCTTTTTCGTCCTTTACGATTTCCTTTGCCATAGAAACAATCTCAGGGCCTTTTGATTGAATAAACATCGTATCCTTTAAATATTCTTCCAATAATCCCCCCTTCCCCTTTTTAGTAAAGGGGGGTGTGGGGGGATTACTCGTAATTTCCTCTTTTTTAATCTCCAGCACATTTCCTTTAAGATTCTGCCTTCCGCCGTCAAGTTCAAGAACCTTTAAATTAATTCCTGAAAGCTTTACCCTGAGATATTTTGTATCAGGGGGGAGTTTTAAATTAAACGGAACTGCAACCTGTGCAATAAGGTCCACGGACGGGTTCCCTATTTGTATCGCATCAGCTTCGGTTTCTTTAATCAATACAAATCCAAGCGGACTTTCCTCTCTCAATACCTCTCCCTTTTCAGTAAGCCATACTGAAAATTTAATGCCCTTAAACGACCCGCGCAGCCTGAAGGCCTCTCGCATAACATTCATTGACATTATCCGCTCTTTCCCTTCCACCTCAACAAGAATGCGCTCCTGAGTCATGGTCATAGGGTCAAAGATAATCGTGCTGAGTTTCTTTCCTGTTTTAATTCCCTCCTTAAGAATATTCGGAATCAGCGAGAGATTGAGAGAAGGTTCATCCTTCAAGGCAATCACCTGTTCAGCTTTTGTGCCTGCGGTTTCCATAGATACCTTAAGATTCCTGCCCTCCACCCTTCCCTTTATATTCATGGCCACATCAGAGTTAAGCATAAAGTCAAAGGCTTTAAGCTTCATATCAGGACCAAGATATGCGGCGGCAAATGTCTCTATCTCCTTCTGAACATTCATAACATTGAGCCTCATCTTCATCTGTTCTGAAATTTTATACCCGTCACCTACCTTTTCAACCTTCCTGTGGGAATATCCTGTTTTTTCACCCTTATAATAAAGCCCCATCCACTGCCCTTTGTATAGTTCTTCAGAAAAAATATTTTTATTCGCAGCAAAAGAAGCGGATTGATTTGAGCCGTAATGCCTGAATAAAAGAAGAGCCGTAGCGGCAACCCATAAAATAACAATGGCTGCATAGAAAAATCTTTTAGGGGTCATGTTTCTCATCTCTATATTTGATTTTAGCTGAAACAACTGCTTTTAAGAAAGACAGCGGAATGGATTAAAACACCTTACGGCAAGCTACGGGGTATCAAATATAAATCAGTCTTTATGCTGTCATTGCGAGCGAAGCGAAGCAATCTCGCTTTTATATAAATCAATATGTTAGAGATTGCCACGTCGTCCCGAGCTGCTCGGGACTCCTCGCAATGACATTAAACTATGTGGTTTTTCAGCAGTCTCAAGTTGTAACTTGAGATAGTGGAAAAAGCTCTTGACAAGAGGCAAGCAAAGTTATATGTTTTAATAAGTTAATAAGTAGTTTTAATCTCAAAAAGGGGGAAATGTTTTCTTGGCTATCAGCTAATCAGTCTGTCTAAAAAAGGGAGGTATTTATGGCTATTTCAAGACGTGATTTCTTAAAGCTCTCAGGCGGCGCTACTGTCGCTGCAGGGGCTGCGAGTCTCGGTCTTACACCTGAAGAGGCTGCAGCAAGGGAAATGGAACTTCGCACAAAAGGGGCGAAGGAAACAAAGACAATCTGTCCTTACTGTGCAGTGGGATGCGGCATTA
>MNVK01000131.1 GCA_001871685.1 Nitrospirae bacterium CG1_02_44_142 | reverse complement strand
GCTGGATTTAAAGTGCATTTCTGGTAATTAATGCTTCCTTGGGCCTTGAGAGCAATTAGATAATAATTCGAATAAATCTACCTTATCACCTCAACTCCCATATATTCCCTCAGCGCCTCTGGAATCACAACGCTTCCGTCTTTTTGCTGGTAATTCTCAAGGATAGCAACGACTGTTCTTCCGATTGCAAGCGCAGAACCGTTGAGTGTGTGCACAAACTCTGTGCCTTTCTTTCCTTCACGCTTGAATCTGATATTCGCCCTTCTTGCCTGAAAGTCCTCAAAATTAGAGCATGAAGAAATCTCCCTGTATCTCTGCTGTCCCGGAAGCCAGACCTCAAGGTCATAGGTCTTTGCCGCTGAAAAGCCGAGGTCTCCTGTGCAGAGGGCAATTACTCTGTAAGGCAACCCGAGCCTTTGAAGGATGTCCTCTGCATCATTGGTAAGTTTCTCAAGTTCATTGTATGAATCCTCCGGCTTCACGAATTTTACAATCTCAACTTTATTGAACTGGTGCTGCCTTATCAATCCTCTTGTGTCTTTTCCGTATGACCCTGCCTCGCGCCTGAAGCATGGAGTGTAAGCAGTGTAGTAAATCGGCAAATCACCCTCGTTCAAAATTTCATCCCTGTGAATATTTGTCACAGGAACCTCTGCGGTCGGAATGAGATAGAACTCAGGGTCTGCTGTTTTGAACAGTTCCATCTCAAATTTCGGAAGCTGTCCTGTGCCTGTCATGGATTCGCGGTTAACAAGAATCGGCGGCAATATTTCCTTGTATCCTTTAGATGTGTTCAGGTCCAACATGAAGTTCATAAGCGCCCTTTCAAGCCTTGCGCCCATCCCTTTCATCAGGGAAAATCTTGCGCCTGCAATCTTTGACGCCCTGTCAAAGTCTATGATGTCATGCATCGCCGCAATGTCCCAGTGATTCAACGGAGGGAAATCAAATTCTTTCGGAACTCCGCCTGAGGCGGACCATTTTCTTATCTCAACATTTTCCGTCTCGTCTTTTCCAGCAGGGACAGATTTGTGTGGAATGTTAGGGATAATCAAAAGCTCCTGTCTTGCTTCTTCTTCCAATACCTTAAGACGTTCTTCTTTTTCCGTTATGAAGTCGGATATGTCTTTTGCTTCTGCTAAGATTAAAACCACATCCTTCTTTCCTTTTTTTAACTTTGCAATCTCCTCCGATATCTTATTCCTCCGCCCTCTCTTTTCCTCTATGAGCCTGAGGAGTTCTCTCCTTTCGTTTTCTATTTTCAGAAACCTGTCAAGGATGGAGAGGCCGTAGTTTCTCTTCCTGAGCGACTCTTCAACTCTTGAGGTATTCTCTCTCACAACTTTTACATCAAGCATATATTCTCCTCAAATACAACAGTGCTACCAGCAGCGCGGCAGTTAATATATCTTAATGCTATTCAAGATGAAAGACAACCGTTTTGAGAAAATTTTTTCAGAAAGATTTTTTGTATTCAAAAAAATCTTGACAAGGAGTATAATTTTACTGTAATTTATTTAGCTTAAGAGAGCAGTAAAGCTCTTTAGATTAAAATCTACGATGGAGGAGGTAGAGGGTTGCATGCTTTAGGTAAACATTTATTAATAGAGCTTAAGGATTGTGATCCCGAAATTCTCAAAAGCCTTGACGAAGTAAGGGATGCAATGGTCTCAGCGGCAAAAAAGGCCAGGGCAACCATCATTGATGTATCCTTCCATGAATTCAGTCCCTTTGGAATAAGCGGCATGGTAGTCATAGCGGAGTCTCATCTTTCCATACACACATGGCCGGAATACGGGTATGCGGCTGTAGATATTTTTACCTGCGGCAATATTATTAAGCCCGAAGTTGCCGCTCAGTTTCTGATTGAGAAATTCAGATGCAAAAATCCGTCTGTTGTTGAAATAAAGCGCGGGATTCTCTCACATTCAGGAAAGAGGCTGCCGTATAAGATACATCCTGCTGAACTGAATCTTGTCGCAGACTGTAGGACTGCATAATCAGGAGTTAAGAGTTCAAAAGAAAAACTTTCACCTTTTTTCTTTTAACTCCCATGTCTTTGCATATTTCAGAAAGGTATAATAGCTGTAAAGCACAGCAAGCGCCAAGCCGTATCTCCCGTCCATAAAACCGAACCTGAGAAAAAACATCTTTATGAATGCAGCCAGCGGACGCAGAAGAAAGTCCATGAAATTAGGCACGACTCCATTCTTTGTAAGTTCCTTTGCGGCAAGCGTGGAATAGACGTCCATCCGCTTTAAATAGTCGGAAACAGAATTATACGTGTAATGGACAAGCGGGGTTTTAAGATACGACACGCTCCCATTGACAATTACCTTTTCATGCACTTCTCTGTCTTCAACTCTGCCTGCCTTTTTCTTGAACAGCCTTAATGTATAATCAGGCCGCCACCCTCCGTGCCTGATACATTGGCCCATAAAAAAGTTTTTTCTCGGCACATAAAAACCATCATACCTGTTTTCCTCTATCGCATTTATAACCTCTGCCTTCAATTCAGGCGTAACCCTCTCGTCGGCGTCAAGTATAAAAACCCATTGGCACGCGGCAAGGTCAACCGCCGCCTGTTTTTGCCTTGCATATCCTTCCCACTCTTTCCGGGATACTTTATCTGTGTATTTCCTGCAGATTTCAACAGTTCTGTCCGAACTGAAAGAATCAATGACAACAATTTCAGCGGCGTCCTTTACGCTGTCAAGAGCGGCTTCAATATTTGCCTCTTCATTTTTTGTAACGATTACAATTGAGACAGGTATCAATATCTTCCTCCAACCAATACGGCATTGATGGAGCCTACTGCAACTTTTGTCCTGAGCTTCACGGGTATCCGCTTCTCATCGTCTGTCAGCCAGATATAAATAGCGCCTTTCTTATAAAATATTCCTTCTGATTTCATTAACGGCTTAATCAGGATTGTATCTACCGCTCCTGTCGGAAGCGTTACCTTTTCCTTTCTAAGCACCTGCACCTCAACATTCCAGACTTTTTTGCTGTCAAACATGGTTATATATACAGGCTCTCCGACAACAAGCTTCAGCGTCCTGAGATAATAGAAGCTCGACAGCGGGTCAAATATAAGAGAGGGCACATCAAAATTACGCCTCTCATTATTGATATGGTCTATGTATGTAACTTTATTGCCTGAGTTGAAAATGACCTCTCTGTCTCTTCTATGCCGGCCTTCTCTTATCTTGAGCCTGTAATTGACAGGCTTTCCGACAAACATCAAGGAGGATTTTTTTGCGAGAATGCTTTCCGCCCTGTCGTTAACAGTATAAAAAACAGAAACCCATTTCGCCGACTGCGCCGTAGAGACAATATTTATCTCATTGCCTGTCCTTGTTATCTCAAGCGCGGCTGTGCCTGCCTTTACGCCGGTCCAGGTAAGGTCATATTCAAATCTTTCGGGGATATTAAAAGAAAAAGAGCTCTGTGGAAACATGACAAATAAAACTAAGATAAAAAAAAGCGGCGCCGCGCAGGATGAGAGCGCTACAGGATTTGGAGATTTGAGAATTAAATCAAACTTACCTCTTAACCTCTCAGCCCATTGACCCATTAACCCATTGACCCATTGACCGTCAAACATTATGTTATATTAATCTATGTTTGTTATTCCTGCAATAGATTTAAAGAACGGACAGTGTGTCAGGCTCCTTCAGGGGAAAGAAGATGCAGTAACAATATATTCAAATGACCCTGCATCAACGGCAAGGAGATGGGAGGAATGCGGGGCAAAACTCCTTCATGTTGTGGACCTTGACGGCGCATTCACAGGCAGCCAGAAAAATCTTGATGCAATCATAAAGATAAGGGAAGCCGTATCTATTGACATAGAGGTTGGCGGAGGGATAAGGGATATTAAAAAAATAGACGGCCTCATCAGCGCAGGGATTAACAGAATAATCCTCGGAACTGCAGTAATAGAAAAGCCTTCTCTCCTGAAAGACGCCTGCGCTAAATATCCGGACAGAATTCTTGCGGGCATTGACGCCAAAGACGGCAAGGCCGCAGTAAAAGGCTGGGTTGAGGTTACAGGAGCTAACACGAAAGAACTTGCGCGGGAAATGGAAAAGGCCGGAGCCTCAGGCATAATTTACACTGACATATCAAGAGACGGCATGCTTGCGGGCCCGAACATCCCGGCCGTAAAAGAAATGCTTGAAACCGTCAGCATACCGATAATTGCATCCGGCGGCGTGTCTTCCATTAAAGACATAATAGCTTTGAAGGAGATTAAAAATCTATGGGGTGTGATAACGGGAAAGGCTATTTATTCGGGCGCGGTTGACTTGAAAGAGGCTATACGTATTGCTCGGTCTTCCGATTTTTGACAGGGCTTTACGCCGGAGGTATAATCAATTTAAATATGAAAGCGCGTCTTGCTGTTTTTCTGGTAATAATTTCAGTCATAACCGGCATATCTGCCGGGGGCTATTTTGCGTTTGCAAAAGGAATTCCTTCCATCGCAGAACTCAAGCAGTATAAGCCTACGTCAGGCGCCAGGATATACGCTGATGATGACACGCTTATCGGAGAACTCAAGGTTGAAAAAGGAATTTTTGTGCCTCTGAACAAAATGCCAAAACACCTTATAGACGCAGTGATAGCAGTTGAAGATTCAAGGTTCTGGAATCATAAGGGGATAGATTACATCGCAATCGGCAGGGCGGTTTTAAAGGATATTCTCCATGCAGGGCTTAAAGAAGGCGGCAGCACAATAACCCAGCAGCTCGCAAAGGTTGTGTTCCTCACCCCTGAAAAAACACTTAAAAGAAAGGTCAGAGAGGTAGCCCTTGCGATAAAGTTGGAAAAGAGTCTTGATAAAAAGGAAATATTGGAGCTTTATCTTAACAGGATATATTTTGGCCACGGCGCTTATGGCATTGAAATGGCGTCGCGCGTATATTTCGGAAAATCAGTGGGAGAGCTGACCCTGCCGGAGGCGGCAATGATAGCCGCTCTTATAAAAGCGCCCTCCACATATTCTCCTTATAACAACCTGACAAAATCAAAGGAAAGACAGGAGACAGTCCTTTTGCGGATGGAGGAAGAAGGATATATCAAAAGGTCTGAAAGGGAGAAGGCGGCAGCGCAGCCCCTTTATCTTTCAACGCTGAGAAGGGGTATGGAGGCAAATAATTATTTCATTGAATATGTCAGGAAATATCTGGAGGAAAAATACGGGGAAGAGACTGTCTATAAAGGGGGGCTCAAGGTTTATACCACGCTTGACAGGGCCATGCAGGCTGCTGCGCAAAAAGCGCTTCAGAAAGGACTCAGAGAACTTGATAAGAGAAGAGGATGGCGCGGCCCTGTAGAGCATAAGGATATAGACGTTAAAAAAGAGATGGGGAGCAAAGATGTGCAGAATACCGCTATCGGAGGCGGATATGAAATAACCTCAGGGCTTGTCCTTAAGGTGAGCGCGGCTGAGGCTGTTATTAAGACCAGGGGGATTATCGGCAAGCTGTCAATAGCCGACGCCCAGTGGGCCAGCGTTCTTTTGGATACAAAAACGAGGAAAGCTGCCGCGATAAAAGGATTCAATTTAACAAAGATACTCAAACCAGGGGATATTGTTAAGGTAAGGATTAAAGGCGCAAAAGGGAAAGAGGCTGTCCTCGCCCTTGAGCAGGAACCGGAAGTTGAAGGCGCAGTTGCAGCAATTGAACAGAGAACAGGGTTTATAAGAACAATTATCGGAGGCTATGATTACACCAAGAGCGGATTTAACCGCGCAATCCATGCAAAACGCCAGCCGGGTTCTGCGTTTAAACCGATAATCTACGCCGCTGCAATGGATAATGGGTTTACGCCTGCATCTATAATAAATGACGAGCCCGTCACATATAAGGGCGGGCCCAAGGGTGACTGGACGCCTGAAAACTATGACCACAAACATTACGGGCCTACAAGGCTGCGGGAGGCTCTTACATATTCAAGAAATGTTATCACCGTAAAACTTGTTGAAGCAATAGGCGTTGATAAAGTTATAGGGTTTGCAAGAAGTATCGGCTTTACCGGAGATATGCCTTACAACCTGAGCATTGCCCTTGGGAGCATCAGCGTTACACCCCTTGAGCTTGCATCAGGTTATGCAGTATTTGCCAATGGAGGGATAAAGATAAGGCCTGCCGCAGTTAAATACATCGCTGATTCAAAAGGGAAGATACTTGAGAGCAATGAACCCGAAGGGACAGAGGTAATAAGCCGTCAGACAGCGTTTCTCATAACATCAATGATGCAGGATGTTATAAATCATGGGACCGGCTGGAGAATAAAGGCTTTGGGCAGGCCTGCTGCAGGAAAAACAGGGACAACAAATGATTACAGAGACGCATGGTTTGTCGGATATACAACAGGAATCACTACAGCTGTATGGGTGGGATTTGACGATGTGAGGCCTCTCGGCTCTCAGGAAACAGGGGCCAGAGCGGCGTCTCCGATATGGCTGAACTTCATGAAGTCTGCGTCAAACACCGCAGAGTTTTCTGATTTCTCCGCGCCGGAGGGGATTGTAATTTATCCGATTGACCCCTTAACAGGACTTCTATCAAAAGAAGAAACCGCGTCCTCTTTAAAAGAATACTTTAAAGACGGCACGCAGCCTACACAATTCTCCACTGTTTCGCCCTCTCCTGCCGGAATGGAGAGAAAAAGCATTTCTAATCCGGATTTTGATTAATCTGCTTCTTCTTTGCCTTGAGTTGTCTTGAAAGATATACAACGCAGTCTCCGCACAGTTTCCCACTTTCTCTGTTGCATATCATCCTGTTGAGTTCCCAACAGGGTTTTGTCTTATCTATGTAAGCGGAACATTTATTTTTTCTCTCTTCTGAGCATTCCGTTAACTCCCAGCACGGCGCATATTCAAGAAGCTTTTTTATGCCTTCAATGCTTATCTTCTTATTGTGAATAAGCTCCCTTAAACACCTCATCCACTTGATGTCATTTTCCGAGTAAAACCGGTTCTTGTTTCTCCGCGCGGGTTTTATCAGCCCCTGTTTTTCATAGAGCCTGAGAGTCTGGTCTGTTGTGCCTACCAGTTCAGCCGCTATCCCGATAGGGTACAGCGGCATGTTTTTCTTTTCTTCTTCTGTGAATTCTTTTTCTAAGGTAGCCATTTTCTAAACTGGCTGATTATAGCATAGCCATTAGAGCGTTTACTATCTTCCGGAAATATAAGGCAGTTGCAGAAGTTTTACTGCCTATATAAAAATCTTTCCCGGATTAAGTATATTTTTAGGGTCAAAGAGGGTTTTTATTCCCTTCATAAGCTCAAGCTCATGTTTCTTTATCTCCATGCCGAGATACGGAGCCTTGGTAATCCCTATGCCGTGCTCCCCTGAGATAGCGCCTCCCAGTCTTAGGGTCATATCAAAAATTTCCCTTACAAGTGACTCGGCCTTTTGGTATTTTTCAGCGTCATTTTTATCAGCCATGATATTCACATGGATATTGCCGTCTCCCGCATGTCCGAAATTCACTATCTGTATGCCGCTTTCTTCTGAAAGCCCTCTCAGCTTTTTCAGTATGTCAGGAATCCTATCTCTCGGCACAACAATATCTTCATTTATCTTTGTCGGGTTCAAGTGATAAAGCGCCGGAGATATTGACCGCCTTGCCTCCCAGAGCTTGTCCCGCGCAGCTTCATCCTCTGCCATTTTCACGTCCGCATTCAATGCTTCGCATATCTCTATTATCCTTTCCGCCTGCTTTGTTATTGCTGCCGGATGGCCGTCCAGCTCAATGAGAAGAAGCGCCTCAATGTCTCTCGGGATTCCCACGGGCTTGAAATTTTCTACCGCAGCGATTGTCCCTGCATCCATAAACTCAAGGGTCCTTGGTATTATTTTAGACGCTGTTATTTTTGCGACTGCCGAACCTGACGCCTCAAGGCTGTCAAACATAGCAAGCAGAGTAATGACCTCTTCCGGCAAAGGAAGAATCCTGAGACGCAGCCTTGTTATCACAGCAAGCGTGCCTTCTGAGCCTGTGAGCAGCCGTGTAAGGTCATAGCCCACAACCCCTTTTGTTGTCCTCACCCCTGTTGTTATCACACTGCCGTCAGGCAGCGCCGCTTCTATCTCCATCACATAATCCCTTGTGACGCCGTACTTCAAGGCCCTCGGGCCTCCGGCATTATTCGCCGCATTTCCGCCTATTGTGCAGAAATTCATACTCGCAGGGTCAGGCGGATAAAAAAAACCTAAGCGCTCAAGCTCTCGCTGCAGCCTGCCGTTTATAATTCCGGGTTCAACTACAACATTGAGATTATTTGTATCAAGCTCCACCAGTTTATTCATCTTCTCAAGGCTTAAGACAATAGAGCCGTTCAACGGGATTGCGCCGCCTGTCATGCCTGTGCCTGCGCCTCTCGGCGTAACAGAAATCCCATTTTCAAAGGCATACTTCATCACCCTGACAACTTCTTCCGTGTTTTTGGGCCAGACAACTGCCGAAGGACGGCTTTCAATGCCTGATGCGTCAAAGCCGTAACAGATTAAATCTTCCGGCTCAACTGATACCTTTATGTCAGAGAGGCTGTCTGCAATCTTGTTTTCTGAATAGATATTATTTTTCATATTCTGCATCTCATCTCAAGATCCTCATTGTATTTATGTGGCATAATGCAAGCGCAAGCGCATCTGCGCTGTCCGCAGACAGCTTAGTTTTCAAATTCAGTATTTTTGAAATCATACTCTGAACCTGATGTTTTTCCGCCCTGCCGTAGCCTACTATTGCCTTCTTAACCTCAAGGGCGCTGTACTCGTAAACAGGAAGCCCTGAGGAAGCCGCTGCAACCAGAGCCGCGCCTCTGGCCTGCCCGAGGACCAGTGCAGCCTTTATGCTCTTTGCAAAAAAAACCTTTTCAATGGAAACTTCATCGGGGGAATATTCTCTTATGACGCCTGTAAGGTTGGAGTAAAGTTCTTTAAGCCTTACATTCAGCGGTTGTTTAGAAGGCAGCATTATTCTTCCCGATGCGATATAGACAGCATCTGTAGCCTGAGATTGTCTGTTGTATGCTGTATGCTGTCTACTGTCTGCTAATTTTATTATTCCATATCCGCAGACAATGCTGCCCGGGTCAATGCCGAGTATGAGCCTGGACTTATTTTTTTCTTGGCGCCTCAAAAAGTATCTCCTCCACCATCTGGCAGAGGACATGGCCGAGCGTTATGTGGGTTTCCTGAATCCTCGGGGTGTTATCAGAGGGGACAACAAACGCATATGTAGCCTTTGCCGCAAATTTTTCTCCTCTGGCTCCGGTAAATGCTATGGTTCTTAATTTCTTTTTCCTGGCCACATCCATCGCCTTAAGCACATTGGCCGCGCCTCCGCTCGTGCTTATGGCAATAACAATATCGCCTTCTTCTCCGAGCGCCTTAAGCTGCTTTGCAAACACATCGGAATAATCATAATCATTTGCAATAGAAGTAAGGACTGCCATATCAGTATTAAGCGCAAGCGCCGGAAGACTCGGCCTTTCTTTTTTAAATCGGTTAACAAATTCAGCCGCTATATGAGAAGCGTCTGTTGAACTGCCGCCGTTGCCAAAGAGAATAAGTTTTTTGCCGTCGTTAAAGGTGTCGGCTATTGCCTTTGACGCCTCAATTACAGCGTCAACGTTCTCTTTTATGAACTGTTCCTTGACCTTTACGCTTTCTTCAAACGCCTTTAAGATTTTTTCTTTCATAAGTGCATTGATAGAGTAATTTAATTATGCTTTACCTGTCAATTGCTTTTTAGGGTAAAATACAAATAAAGGGCGTATGGAATCATGAATCTCCAGAGAAACGGCCATTTGACGGACAACATGGAAAGGGCGTCCAGACTGCGCGGGATATTTGAAACCCTCTATGAACGCAACAAAGACGTCCCTGTTATAGTTGAAGGGAAAAGAGATGCGCTTGCGCTCAGGGAACTCGGGCTTCAGGGAGAGATACTTACGCTTCACAGCGGGCGGAGCATCTATGACTTCTGCGAAATGGTATCGGAGAAGTTTCAAAGCGTGATAATACTCCTTGACTGGGATGAAAAAGGAGAAAGCCTCAACAAAGCCCTATGCAGGCGCCTGAACGGGCAGTGGGAAGAATTCTCGGCGTTCAGGGCATTGATAAAGATACTATGCCAGAAAGAAATTCAAGACATAGAGGGTATTCCAAAACTCATCAGGAGACTTGAAGCGAATGAAACAGATTGGCAGTAAGGGTGAAGACCTCGCAGCGGAATTCCTCAAAGACAAAAGTTATAGGATAATCGCAAGAAATTATAAGACTCCAATCGGGGAACTGGATATCATTGCAAAGGATGGAGAGACGCTTGTCTTTGTTGAGGTTAAAACCCGTTCAAGCAATGCCTTTGGTTATCCGTTTGAGGCGGTAGACTCACGGAAAAAGCACAAACTGAAGAACCTCGCTCTGTTCTATCTTAAAAATCAGAAGAAAAACTGCGCTGCCAGATTTGACGTCATAAGCATTAATTTAAGCGGGACAAAAAACGAGATAGAGCATATCAAGGATGCATTTGAGGTGTAGGAAAAGATGAAACTTTCAACCCGGATTCTGTTTTGTGAAATCATTAAGAGTTCTTAATTTAATATAGCAGCAAGCCTCAATATGCTATAATATTTTCCTGAAATGGGAAAAAATCCTAAAAAAACATCTATTACGAGGGACGATATAAAACCTCTCTGCCCGGTTTGCGGGAGAGAGCTTGACAAAGCTAAGGCTGCTGATAGTAGCGGATGGAATTGCAAGTGCGGCGAGTTCATTCCGGCAAGACTTAGCATAAACCCCTTTGAGGGCTGCACTCACGGACTTAACTGCAACTGCGGGAGAGAAAGAAGGAGATGAAAAAAGGTTATTTCGGACAATACGGCGGAAGATTTGTTCCTGAGACATTGATGCCTGCTCTCATTGAACTTGAAGAAGCATACCTGAAATACAGGAGAGATAAAGATTTTCAGAAGGAGCTTGCGCATCTTCAGAAAACATATATAGGAAGGCCGACCGCTTTATACTTTGCAAAGAGATTTACGGAATATCTCGGAGGAGCAAAGATATATTTAAAGAGAGAAGACCTCGCTCATACAGGCGCGCATAAGATTAATAATGCGCTGGGACAGGCGCTCCTTGCGAAAAGAATCGGTAAAAAAAGAATCATTGCTGAAACAGGCGCCGGACAGCATGGAGTCGCAGCTGCCACAGGCGCTGCGCTTGTCGGCCTGGAGTGTGATATTTATATGGGAACGATAGATATGAAAAGACAGGCATTGAATGTGTTCAGGATGAGGCTGCTGGGCGCGCGGGTCCTTGAGGTAGCTGTTGGGTCGCAGACCTTGAAAGACGCCATTAATGCGGCGCTGAGAGACTGGACCACAAATGTAAGGACTACTCATTATGTTCTGGGCACGGTCTTCGGGCCGCATCCCTTCCCGTCAATGGTGAGGGATTTCCAGTCTATTATCGGAAAGGAAGCTAAAAAGCAGATACTCCGGGCAGAGGGACGGCTGCCTGATTATCTGGTTGCGTGCGTTGGCGGCGGAAGCAATGCAATGGGATTGTTCCACGAATTCCTCGGCGATGATATAAAGATGATTGGAGTGGAGGCCGGCGGCAAGGGTATAGAAACAGGAGAGCATGCGGCAAGGTTTGCGGGCGGCTCCGTAGGCGTATTTCAGGGATGCAAGACCTATCTGCTTCAGGATGAAGACGGCAACGTGCTTGGAACACATTCTGTTTCGGCCGGGCTTGACTACGCCTCCATAGGGCCTGAACACCCTTATCTCAGAGATATAAAAAGGGTTCAATATACATACGCAACAGACGATGAGGCCTTGGCTGCATTTGAACTGCTTTCAAGAAAAGAAGGAATAATCCCGGCGCTTGAATCTGCGCATGCAGTCGCAGAAGCGGTAAAACTTGCGCCGAAACTATCAGGGGATAAGATTATCATTGTAAATCTTTCGGGACGGGGAGACAAAGACGTTCAGTATGTGGCGGGCCTCAAAGGAATAGAACTGTGAACAGGATAGAAAAGCTCTTCAGAAAGTTAAGGACTCAACATAAGAAAGCCTTTATCCCTTATATAATGGCAGGGGACCCTTCTCTTGAGAGGACAAAAGAGATAGTCCTTATGTTTGAGGAGTGCGGCGCAGACATTGTTGAACTCGGAGTGCCTTTCACAGACCCTCTCGCCGACGGCCCGACAATTCAGAGGGCGGCAGAGAGGGCATTGAAGAGTGGAGCTACTTTAAAAAAAGTAATCTCTTGCGTAAAGGATTTAAGACAGAAAACAAAAATCCCTCTGGTATTGATGACGTATTACAACCCTGTTTTTAAATACGGAGAAGAGAAATTTATTGCGGACGCAAAAGAGGCCGGAGTTGACGGCGTCATAATACCTGACCTTCCGCCCGATGAAGCCGCCGGGTTCATGAGACTTGCCAAAAATGCAGCCGTTGCTTCAATCTTCCTTCTTGCTCCGACCTCAACAGAGGGGAGAATAAAAAGGGTTGCAAGCGCATCAACAGGTTTTATATATTACGTTTCAGTAACCGGCATTACCGGCGCGCAACTTTTACTTGACGGCTCTATTGAAAAAACAATAAACAATATCCGCCGGGTTACAGACAAGCCGGTTGCAGTTGGATTTGGCGTTTCAACGCCTGATGAGGCTGAGGCGGTGGCAGGCGTCTCTGACGGAGTGATTATTGGAAGCGCCATAGTTAAAAAAGCGCAGGGGAACTTAAATGGCGAATTCAGGGATTTTCTTCTCAAATTAAGAGGGGCAATAAAATGAGCGAGGGCTCTGATAAAAAGCTGGCGCAGCTTAGCGCCCTCATTGAACTTACAGCCTTGGTCAACTCTACGCTTGATAC
>MNVK01000044.1 GCA_001871685.1 Nitrospirae bacterium CG1_02_44_142 | reverse complement strand
TCTGGCTTCCGGGACAGCAGAGATACAGGGAGATTTCTTCATGCTCTAATTTTGAGGACTTTCAGGCAAGAAGGGCGAATATCAGATTCAAGCGTGAAGGAAAGAAAGGCACAGAGTTTGTGCACACACTCAACGGTTCTGCGCTTGCAATCGGAAGAACAGTCGTTGCTATCCTTGAGAATTACCAGCAAAAAGACGGAAGCGTTGTGATTCCAGAGGCGCTGAGGGAATATATGGGAGTTGAGGTGATAAGGTAGATTTATTCGAATTATTATCTAATTGCTCTCAAGGCCCAAGGAAGCATTAATTACCAGAAATGCACTTTAAATCCAGCCAACATAAAACAGAACATTAGATAAAGAAATATTTGGGATGTTATATTCCAAAAGGGTTTTGGGGGGCTAATTATTTTTTGTTCTTCCATTTGCGTGTATTCTGCAAATTATAGCAACTCTTTCTAAGTAATGCTAAGAGTTAAGAAATAAATCTGAGAGTTTTGGAGTCGACAAACGTTAAGCGTTTACCAATTCTTGCTGGTTCTGGATAATGATTTTCGGATTTAGATTTTTGGAAGGAACGGGCAGTCCCTTCTCTTTTAATAGATTAATGTGTTCTCCCATTCCCCATTTTGCCTTATAAAGGCAGTCCTCGATAGAATGCCCTATGCCCGTGAAACCCTCTAAATCCGGAGAATAAAATCCAAAATAATCAGGCTCATCTGTGGCCTCAATCACCAATGAATATTCTAATTCAATCATTTTACACCCCCGATGCTTCTACTTCTTTATGCCTGCTGCTTTTAGTATAGCATAGCAAGTCCCTGTAGGAACCTCTTTTGAGCCGTGAAAATCCACCCTGACCAACTTATCCCATCCAGATTTCCCGTAATATCTTATTGACCCTTTTTCTTTAACGATTCTAAAACCATGCTCTCCTAACAGTCTCACCAACTCGCTGAATCTCACTTTCTTCCTTCCAGAATCCTTTCGGTCTGCTCTATTATCTCTGTCGCTGTTGCCCTGTCTTTAATAAATGTCCCCTTTTTTGCATCTACGCTAATCTTTGTTGACTTGGCTGTAATCCTTTCAAGCTCTATATAAATCTTCAATTCAGCAGTTGTTGCTGAAATCTCTACGCCGTTTTCTATTTTTTTCTTCCCCGACTCTTTTATCCCCATCTTTTTCAGAGCTCTATGCGCTGCATTTTCTACCTGCTCAATTGGGAAACTAATAGTCTTATATGCGACATTTGTTAATGTGTATGCGGCTCCGCCGCTTGCGCCTGCCAACAGGATGCTTGCACAGCCTGAAGATAAAAGCGCAATGCACAGAAGCAGACAAAATGGCGTTATCTTAGCCCGCATGGTATTTGTATTATTTCCTTCTTCAGCCAGAAATTTCAAGTGATAATTTAAGGGGAGCAATGCAAAGAACTGGAGGCGGCGAGCGGATTTGAACCGCTGCATAAAGGTTTTGCAGACCTCCCCCTTAGCCACTTGGGTACGCCGCCGATAACGTAATGCGTAATCCGTAATGCGTGACGAGTATTTTTTACTCACTACGCTTAACGCATTACGCATTACGGTCTTTTTATGGAGCGGGAAACGGGGCTCGAACCCGCGACCCCAACCTTGGCAAGGTTGTGCTCTACCACTGAGCTATTCCCGCATAAAAAGAAAAGTTAAGAATTATAAGTTTAAAGTTAAAAATTGGAAACTAAAAATTAAAGATTTAAAGAACTCTTAACTTGTAACTTCTAACTTCCAACTCTTAACTTCTAACTGATTCCTAATGTATACTATCAAGAATAATGAAAAAAGGACTTGTTTGTCAATATGCTGTATCCTGACCTTAAAGAGTTTAAGTCTCTATGCAGAAAGGGAAATCTCATCCCTGTCTATAGGGAAGTCCTCGCTGATTTTGACACTCCCGTCTCTGCATTTTTGAAGATTGGCAAAAGCCCTTCCTTCCTGCTTGAGAGTGTTGTCGGAGGAGAAAAATGGGCCAGATATTCCTTTCTCGGAACTAATCCGTCAAAGATTATAAAGGGGCAGGGGAAGAAGATAGAGATAAGAGAAAGAGGCAGGAAGCCGGTTGTATTTGAGGCAGAGGACCCTGTGGATGCGCTAAAAAAAGAGATAGCTCTTTACATGCCTGTCGCTGTCCCGGGGCTTCCGAGATTTTCAGGGGGGCTTGTCGGATATATGGGCTATGACATGGTCAGGTTCTTTGAGCGTGTCCCAGACAGCAAAAAACCCGGCATTGATATGCCTGATATGTTCTTTATGCTTGCTGACACAATGCTCATATTTGACAGCCTTAAGCAGAAGATAAAGATAGTCTCTAATGTCCATGTAGACGGAAAAAGCCCTGCAAAGGCGTATAAAGAGGCAGTGGAGAAGATAGAGGACATAGTAGAAAGGCTAAGAAAGTTTAAAGTTAAAAGTTTAAAGTTAAAAGTTAAAACAAAAAACACTAAGCAACAGAAATTCGCATCAAGTTTTAAGACGAAAGAGGCTTTTGAGGAGGCTGTGCTTAAGTCAAAAGAATATATTGCGGCCGGAGACATATTTCAGGTTGTGCTCTCGCAGAGATTTGAGCGCAAATCTGATGTTGAGCCTTTTGATGTTTACCGTGCGCTTCGTGTGATTAATCCTTCACCTTACATGTATTACATTGACACGGGAGACGCGGAGATTGTCGGCTCATCTCCAGAGATACTTGTGCGGCTTGAAGGAGAAAAAGTTGTCCTCAGGCCAATCGCAGGCACCAGGAAAAGGGGTGAAACAGAGGCAGAGGATAAGGCTCTGGAAGAGGAACTTAAAAAAGACCCGAAGGAGATGGCAGAGCATATAATGCTTGTGGACCTCGGAAGGAATGATGTCGGCAGGGTTTCCGAGAAAGGTTCTGTTAATGTGACAGAGTTGATGGGTGTTGAAAGATACAGCCATGTGATGCATATGGTTTCTAATGTTGAAGGAAAGCTGGAGAAAAATCTTGATGCCTTTGATGTGCTTCGGGCCTGTTTTCCGGCAGGCACTGTGAGCGGCGCTCCAAAGGTTCGGGCAATGGAGATTATAGATGAACTTGAGCCGATTAAAAGAGGGCCTTATGCCGGCTCTGTGGGATATTTCAGCTATTCAGGGAATATGGATACGTGCATTACGATAAGAACGCTTATAATAAAAGACGGGAAGGTTTATGTTCAGGCAGGCGCAGGGATAGTAGCTGATTCAGTGCCAGAGAGGGAATACACTGAAACAGTGAATAAGGCTATGGGGATGATGAAGGCGGTGGAGATGGCAGAGAAGGGGCTGGGTTAAGGTATGCTATTGATGATAGATAATTATGATTCCTTTACCTACAACCTCGTCCAGCATCTTGGAGAGCTTGGAGAGGATATAAAGGTGTTTAGGAATGACAGGGTTACGATAAAAGATATTGAAGAATTAAAACCTGAAAGGATTGTTATTTCTCCGGGGCCGTGCACTCCTAAAGAAGCAGGAGTTTCTGTTGATGTCATAAAACATTTTGCAGGCAAGATTCCTATTCTTGGCGTATGTCTTGGGCATCAGGCAATCGGCGCTGCATTCGGCGGAGACATAATAAGGGCGCCGAGGCTCATGCACGGCAAGACGTCTATGATATATCACGACGGAAAGACAATATATGAAGGGCTTCCGAATCCATTTGAGGCAACAAGATATCATTCGCTGATAATTAAAAAAGAGACCCTGCCTGACTGCCTTGAGATTACCGCATGGACTGAGCAGGATGAAATAATGGGAGTGAGGCATAAAGAGTTTATTGTTGAAGGCGTGCAGTTTCATCCTGAGTCAATACTTACAAAAGTCGGGAAAACACTTCTTAAAAACTTCCTGAAATTGCGAATATAAAATCCGGAGGAAAGATGGATATTAAGGCTTATGTTCTGAAAAAGGCGAAGGCAGCCAAAGAGGGCGCCAGGCTGCTTGCAAAGGCGTCTTCTAAAGAAAAGAACAATGCGCTTTTAAAGATGGCGGCTGCGCTTAAAAAACGCAAAGCAGAACTTATAAAAGAAAACAAAAAAGACATTGCCTTTGCAGAGAAGAAAGGGCTTTCAAAGGCGATGATAGACAGGCTGGCCCTGAATGACGAGCGCATAAATGAGATGGCGCAGGGATTGATTGAGGTTGCCGCGCTTCCAGACCCTGTTGGAGAAGTGATAAGGATGTGGGAGAGGCCCAATGGGATGGTTGTCGGAAAGATGCGCGTGCCTATCGGAGTTATCGGAATCATATATGAATCAAGGCCTAATGTAACGGCAGATGCATCAAGCCTATGCTTAAAGGCAGGAAATGCGGTCATTCTGCGCGGAGGCTCTGAGGCGATAAATTCAAACAAGGCGATTGTAAAGATATTGAGAGATGCCGCAAAGACAGCGGGGCTTGATGAAGACGCAATAACATTTATTGATATACCTGAAAGAGAAGCAGTGATGGAGATGCTTAAACTTGAGGGGATTATTGACCTCATAATCCCGCGGGGGGGCGAAGGGCTGATAAGAACAGTCACGGCAAATTCAAGAATCCCGGTGCTTAAACATTATAAGGGTGTGTGCCATATTTTTGTTGACAGGGCCGCTGACCTTAAAATGGCTGAGGATATATGCTTTAATGCAAAAGTCCAGAGGCCCGGCACTTGCAATGCAATGGAGACAATGCTTGTTGACAAGAAGGTTGCAAAGGCATTTCTCCCATCAATGATTAAGAGGTTCAAAGCGGCAAAGGTCAGCCTTAAGGGATGTCCTGAGACAAGAAAGATAGATAAATCCATCGCTGCCGTAAGAGAAGATGATTTCTATATGGAGTATCTGGACCTTATTCTGAATGTGAAGGTTGTCAAGGATATGGATGAAGCAATAGAGCACATCGCAAAATACAGCTCAGCGCATTCTGACGCTATTGTTACAGAGAATTATGAGAAGGCGATGCGCTTCCTGCGTGAGGTTGATTCATCCGCTGTTTTCGTTAATGCGTCAACGAGATTGAATGACGGGTATCAGTTCGGCCTCGGCGCTGAGATAGGAATATCAACTGACAAGATTCATGCAAGGGGGCCGATGGGGCTTGAAGAACTCACATGCACTAAGTTTATAGTGCTTGGGGACGGGCAGATTAGGGAGTAGGTGAAACTTTTAAAAATAGATTTCAATGAAATTCAGAAGGCAATGGAAGACGTGTCAAGGGATGCATTTGACTACTTTCTGGACCTTGAGACAGGAGAGATTAAAACAATCTCCGTTGATGCGCTTGAAGGCGCAAAGAGCAGTCTTTACAAAGGCGATGAACTTATTGATGAATCCTTACTTGAAGCGTATGACATGCCTGAGTGGATTGAAGATGAAGTGGAGTTTGCAATAAGAATATTCTCTGAAAAACAAAGATATGTCAGAATCCCGGAGCGCGGGTCGCAGGAGGTATATGCTCTCATGAAAAGGTTTACGGAGGGGATTGACGAACTTAAGCCGCACGATGAACTCTCAGCCGCTCTCAACAGCCCCAGCTCATTCAGCGAGTTCAAGAAGGCGCTTTCCAATTTTCCGGAGCACAGAAAGAAATGGTTTGCGCTGAATGCAGGCGCAATGAAAAAGACAATAGCAGAATGGCTTGAATCAATCGGCATAAAACCGGAACAGGCTTATCACTAACCGCAACCTTTGAATCACTTACAACAAATTCGTAACCTTTTTAATCTCTTTTAGCTTCTTCATAGCCTTTCCTGAATCAAGTGCCTCTGCCGCTATTTCCGCTCCGCTTCTGAAATCTTTAGCCTTTCCTGCAACAACAAGCGCAGCAGAGGAATTCATGAGGACCACATCGCGTTTGGGGCCATTTTCTCCGTTGAGGATGGAAATTGTTATGCGGGCATTAGCATCCTTGTCAGCTCCGACAAGGTCTGTGAGCTTGCCCCTTTTGACGCCAAAATCCTCAGGCGAAACAAAGAAGTTCTCAACTGCATTATTTGCGTATCTTGAAACCCGCGTCCCGTCAGTAATGGTTATTTCATCAAGCCCGTCTTCTCCGTGCACAACCATTGCATCATGCGCGCCGAGATTTCCGAGAACACTGGCCAGCGGCTCTGTAAGTTTGCCCGCAAACACGCCAAGCACCTGTCTCTTTGCGCCGGCAGGATTTGTCAGCGGGCCGAGTATATTAAATATCGTTCTTAACCCCATTTCTCTCCTCGGGCCTATTGCATATTTCATTGCAGGATGAAACAGCGGCGCAAACAGAAATCCGAATCCTGTCTCAAAGAGGCATTTTTCAACATTTTCCGGCGGAAGGTCTATCTTAACGCCGAGCGCCTCAAGGACATCCGCGCTTCCGGACTGGCTTGAGACCGAGCGGTTTCCGTGTTTTGCAACAGGCGCTCCGCACGCTGAAACGACTATTGCAGTTGTTGTTGAGATATTAAATGTATGCGCCATATCGCCGCCTGTGCCGCAGGTGTCAAGCACGCCTTCGGGAGCTTTAATCGTCGCTGCCTTTTCGCGCATTATGCGCGCTGCGCCCGTTATCTCATCAACTGTCTCGCCCTTGATGCGCAGGGCAGTGAGGAATGCGCCTATCTGGGCGTCTGTTGCCTTCCCCTCCATGATTTCTCTCATGCACTCCGCCATCTCAGCCTCGGAGAGGTTAATGCTGCTTACAATGATATTAATCGCCTCTTTTATCATGGTGCTTTAAAATCTCCTTCTCTTTTCTGTCATTCCGCACTTGATGCGGAATCCAGCATTTTGTATTCTCTATATTCCTGCTTCTTCTGTAAGTTCATTGTAATTTTGAGCAAGAGGGACATTTGACACCATTCCCTCTATTGAATCTTAAATCTTGAATCTTGAATCTTGAATCTTCCTTGACTGGCATCTCACCTGTCCGCCATGCCTCTATGCCAAGTCCAACTACATCTTTGGGATAGGCTGAGAGAAATTGAGTTATCTGTTGTATTTGCTTAAGTTTAGCCATTAAGGACACACCCACTGGGAAGTATTTGCTGCTACATGATACTTGCAGGATATATGAAGACACTCAGGCTCAGTTGGTAGTGGAGAACCAAAACACGATGAGGGACATCCTAAATCACAAGCACAATACCACCATATATAACTGGTATCCCCTCGAATGAACGTGCAAGTTGTGCAGTCAGAAAAATGTTGCCAGTAAGTTGCATAGTCATATACATAGAAGAAGGTTTGCGGTCCCCACTTCCCCGCATCCGTAACCCTCACATATTGTGTAGCAGAAGTTCCACATGCTGGACAAGTTGCCGTGATTGTGAGCGAACCGCAAGCTGTAGAACCAACGGTAAGCAATCCAGTTGAACTAATTGTCGCGCCTGAACCTGACACGCTCCATATAATATTACTCGGACAACCACTTGCAGTATATTGCGCTGTATTATTTCTTGTTATTATTTCAGAACCAGCGATGGTGAGAGGAACTGGGGGTTCGGGGCAGCCGACTAAACAGGGGTGGGGGTCTCTGAGTGATGATTTATGCTTCCACTTGCCATTTGGAGCATATTCAAGGTGAAGATGGGGGCCTGTCACTCCGCCTGTAGAGTCTGCTTCTCCTATTTTAGCGCCTTTTGTTATTGGCATCCCAATGCTGAGATGGTCTGTACTCTTCGTTACAAGATGGGCATAGAGTGTGGTCGAACCATCTACGTGTTTTATTACTACATATCTACCCCACCCCTTTCCCATTTGTCCGAGACGATTAATTCCTTGCTTAAAATCAAAACCAACCTCAATAATTGTCCCATCTGCAACTGTACGCACATTGGATCCATCCGCTGCTCTATAATCTGTACCATAGTGCTTTGGTTTTTCGATATTACTAAACGAAGAACGAACATTTAAATCAACTTCAAGAGGTGAATCCCAATCGGCTTGTTCGCATCCTGATTGACCATAAGCAAAACCAACAAATCCATGGACAAATGCTAGTAGGAGAATAAATAGGTACACAGTCAATTTATTGTAGTTCATGATTTATCCTCCCTTAATAAAAGGTACCAACAATTATAATGGCTTCATAGGTACCATCCAGATGGCGTAAGTCTGTAAAAGCCTCATCTGGTAATGTGGCACGGACAGTTTTGGTTATAGAATCAAATGTAGAAACGAAATCATCGCTGAAGTGGTCATAAATTTCCGGAGCATCGGGTGGTTCATGAATTTGGGCATATATACGAACCTCATGATTCTGAGGAAGTGATCCAATAAAAGAGTCGGGAACATTAAAAACTACCTCAAATGAGGTTGCAGGTTGGATTAGTCCTGAATTTATTCTGATTTCATAAGGAAGATGAGATACCCCTGGTATCTCTGCAAATTCAGCCTGTGTTTGAGGGGAAGATGTTAGTTGCACTTTGACGGTAGTATTAGAACTAAATGCTCCAGCAGGAAAGGTTACAGATGCATATCCATCAAGGGTTATTGTGCCACCTTGAGGAGAGATTGTCTGTGTTATAGAAGGTATCTTTGCTGCATTTATACTAAAAAAATCTGACAGCACCTTTTTAGAAGTCTCGCTATAAAATGCCGATACCCTGTAATGAAGCATTTTCTGGTAGGATTCACTTATTATAGTCTGTGTGGCAAAGTCTTTATCCCCTGCCTGTCTATCCCCATGTGTCCCGTCATCATAGAGTATTCCCAAATTGGCAACAAACCTATACTTCTCATCATACTGTATCAGATTGATACTGGAAGGAATTAAATTAGACTCTATTAAGGCAGAGATTGTAACAGTGGTTGGTTGGTTTAGATTAACATAATCAGGGTCAGCAGAGGTTAATATCTCTGGTATAGATGACCCCAATATAGTAACGGTAATATATGTCCCTGGCTCACCTCTTACCTCTACTGCAATTTTATTCTGTTCATCCAGTTTGATAGGCAGTTTAATCTCATCAATCTGCTTATCAAATTCCTCAGGTCCAAGCACCTGAACTCCGTTTATCTCTATTACAGCACTTGTAACCTTCCCTCTTTTGCTTTCTCCATTCTTAATAGATACGGCGAATGGGACTTGACCTTTATTTACAGAAAAACTCTTTACTATCTTCTGCGGCTTTCCTGTGCTGCGGGTATAAACCTCTGGACCAAAAACTGTAGTCGCGCTATAGGCAAGAGGAATGAAAGCCAAGGTAAAAAAAGTAAGTAAACCTGTTAATAAAATCTTCCTATTCATAAAACACCTCCGATGAGAAAATATAAATTTATAAAACAACTCGATTCCTCATTTGTTCATAATCATTTGTGAGAGTTACGAGGAGGCAAATCCATTACCTTAAACTCTCCATTCATACGTTTTACTCTGAATTCAAAATCCGGCTTATTGTCCGGTTTAAAAGTCACTTCCAATTCCCCGGATTTTAACTGCATAGACGATTTAATATCTATAAAATCTGGATATTCGGATATAAGGCATTTCCCTCCATTCTTTATGCAATATCGCTCAAATAATTTCGGCTTATCATTTGGATTTATATCAGGATTTAATTTAATTAAAAGGTCATAAGACCCGCCATAGTAATAGACAGCCCTTTTATAATCTTCTTGAGATAATGCTGATATATATTCAAAAAGTATCCGTCTTGGTTCACCATCAATTGTTTCCCCCTGTGTCATAGAAATTGCAGTTTGGATAAAATCTTTCGCATTATAATTATACGAATCGCAAAACGTGTATCCCACGCCATTATTATAGCTACAAAAAGTTATATCTCCTTCGGTTCCGGAAATGCCACCATCAGGACCAGTTGTCTGTCCCGTCGCTACCGTTCCATCTTTATCAATGAAATTAACTTTATAAATACGCCCTTCAACATCAACACGATAAAACTCTACCGCCTCGGTATTGCAGCTTCGGTATTGATAAATCATGATAAGTTGTTCGTATGTCTGTGGCATGACAAAAAGATTAAGACCGCTATGTAGAGTATTTTCTACAAACTCGTAGTCTTTACCTAAATCTATTTTTGATACGATTTTATTGTCTTTTGTGCTTATAAGTTGGTAGTTGCCGGTATATTGCTTGTCACCCTCTTCGCCTCCACAATAAGACCCTTCCAGAATCTCTACTTTTTCATCTTCAGCAAATAGGAATACTTTTATTCCCTCTCTATTTTTGAAGATATTTATTTGTGACCGTCTTAGATTTTTTAATTTCAAAATCTCTTTGGAGACTTTCCCCTGTTTATTTGCTTTCAAAGTCCCAGCATATGATAGAAGGGGGAAACAGGTTAAAAAGACAAACAAACATACCGCAACAGTCTTACTTCTATTCATTTAGCACCTCCTTCCATCTTTGGGTTTATAAAATCAATCAATTTCATAGCCCATTTTATCACAACTCTTGACATATTTCTATTTTTAATGTTATTAATTGTAGGCTTTTTGCCGGTAACTTCCTTTTGAGGAGAAAGATTAAATGGCTCTTGCAACATTCAAAGGCGGCATACATCCGCCTGACAAAAAAGACATTGCAAAAGGCAGTGCCATCAAAGAAGCAAAGTCCCCGCAGAGAGTCGTCATTCCTTTAAGCCAGCACATCGGAGCGCCTTGCAAACCCATAGTCAGCATCGGAAAGGAAGTCAAAAAAGGCGAGGTCATTGGAGAACCCGGAGGTTTTGTATCAGCGCCTGTCCATTCATCCGTGTCAGGGAAGGTGATTGCAATAGCGGAGTTTCCGAATGCAATGGGCAGGATGGTAAATTCCGTAGTGATAGAGAATGATGGGAAAGAAGAATGGACTTCTCTTAAAGATAATCCAGATTACATCAAACTGTCTGCCGATGAACTGAAGGAAAAAGTAAAGGCTGCCGGAATTGTCGGCATGGGCGGCGCAGCTTTTCCGACGCTTGTTAAGCTCTCTCCTCCAAAAGAAAAGCCGATTGATACAATAATTATTAACGGCACTGAGTGCGAGCCGTATCTTACCGCAGATTACAGGCTGATGTTGGAAAAATCCAGCGATATAGTTGAAGGGTTGAAGATACTCATGCGCATCCTCGGAGTGAATAAAGGATTTATCGGGATTGAGAACAACAAGCCCGATGCGATTGAAGCAATGAAACAGGCTGTAAATAAATCCCCCCTCCCCACCTTTACTAAAGGGGGGCAAGGGGGGATTATTGAAGTCTGCGGACTTGAGGTTAAGTATCCGCAGGGCGCTGAAAAGATGCTTATAAGCGCTCTAACCGGAAGAAAAGTTCCTCCGAGAGGGCTTCCGATGGATGTCAGGGTTGTGGTGCAGAATGTAGGTACTGCGCTTGCCGTGTATGAGGCAGCGAGATACGGCAAGCCTTTGATAGAAAGAGTCGTTACTGTAACGGGAGAGGGCATAAAGAATCCTGCGAATTTAATGGTAAAGATAGGCACGCTTATCTCTGATATTGTTGATGAGTGCGGCGGCTTTAAAAACAGCGCAGGCAAGGTGGTGTCAGGCGGCCCGATGATGGGCTTTGCCCTTTCAACGCTTGATGTTCCTGTGACAAAAGGGACTTCAGGAATACTTGTTATCCCGGAGGAAGGCGTTGTACACACTGAGGAATATGGGCCGTGCATAAGGTGCGGAAGGTGCATTGATATATGCCCTATGGGCCTTATGCCGTCAATGCTGAGCATACTTTCCGAGAAGGGACATTACGAGGATGCAAAGGAATACAACCTTTTTGACTGTTTTGAATGCGGCTCATGCGCATTTGTATGCCCTTCAAAAAGGCCGATAGTCCAGCTTGTAAGACTGGCAAAGTCGCAGACGAAACCATGAAACAAATTCAACATTCAATATTCAATATTTTGAACCTGTATTTAATTGAATCTTCAATCTTGAATCTTGAATTTTTTGCTTGGAGGTTAGATGGCTGATGTAAAAAAAGAACACGAACTTATAGTTACTGTAAGCCCTCATGTCAGGGATGAAGAGACCACGAGCAGGATAATGTGGAGCGTTAGCATATCGCTGCTGCCTGCCGTGGTAATGGGAGCATATTTCTTTGGTCCGAGGGCAGTGTTTACAGTAGCGCTTGCAATAATCTCTGCTTTGTTATCCGAATATCTTTTCCAGAAAGCGCTTAAAAAGAAAATTGCCGTTAATGACGGAAGCGCCTTTCTCACAGGCCTTTTGCTCGGCATGAACCTTCCGGCGTCAGTGCCTTTTTACATCCCTATCATTGGCTCTTTTATCGCCGTCATCATCGCAAAACAGTTATTCGGAGGGCTTGGTTATAATGTATTCAACCCGGCGCTGATTGGACGGGCGTTCCTGCTTATATCATTTCCGAGGCTCATGACAATCTGGACCAAACCGGATGCTGCCTTTGTCATGCTTGACGCAACGACCACTGCTACCCCACTCGGTATCCTGAAAGAGGAAGGTCTTTCAAAATTAATTGAGGTCTTCGGTGATAAGATTAATCTCTACGCAGAACTTTTTAACGGACACAGGGCTGGCTCTATCGGCGAGACGTCAGCGCTGGCGTTATTAATTGGCGCAGGATTCCTGCTTTACAAAAGATACATCACATGGCACGTCCCTGCCTCATTCCTCGGAACAGTCGCAGTCCTTGCATGGATATTCGGAGGCAAAAGCCCCGAGACAGGGAAAATGCTCCTTTTCGCAGGCGACCCCCTGATACACCTTTTGAGCGGCGGCCTCATGCTCGGCGCATTCTTTATGGCAACCGACTATGTGACATGCCCTTCTGCAAGAAAAGGGCAGATAGTTTTCGGTATAGGCTGCGGCTTTCTTACAATGCTCATAAGGCTAAAAGGCGGATACCCTGAAGGCGTCATGTTTGCAATCCTTCTTATGAACTGTTTTGCGCCGCTCATAGACCGCGGTTTTAAATCAAAGGTCTTTGGCGCGCTGGAAAAAACAAAAGCAAGGGAGATTAAGAAATGACAGGCAAGGATATCCTAAAGATAACGCTTAATCTTGTAATCGTATATCTCATCGGCGGGCTCATCCTTGCATTTGTATACGCCAAGACGTCGCCAATAATGTTTCAGAATAATAAAATAGCAAAAGAGAAGGCGCTTAAAGAACTAATGCCCGAAGCAGACAAGATAGAAAAAGCAGGAGACTGGACAATACACGAAAAGCCTGCTGAATATTTTGCCGCCAAAAAAGGGGATGAGGTTATCGGTTATGTTGTTCAGTCATTCGGCAAAGGATATTCAAGCTACATTGATATCCTCATTGCAGTTGACAAGGGCTTTAAGGTGCAGAAGATAAACATCCTCCATCATGCGGAAACCCCCGGACTTGGCGATGAGATTGAGACTGTTTCGTTTAAGGGGCAGTTTAAAGATAAAGACATAGAACATTTAAAGGTTTTAAAAACAGATACAACAGAATTCATACAGGCAATCTCAGGCGCGACCATCTCCAGCAGGGCTGTCACCGAGGATGCGGTAAAGAAAGGTGTTGAATTCCTCATCAAAACCATCAAGGAAGGAGGAGCAGGGAATGCCGGACACAAACAAAGTTAATTACTGGAAACTTATAACAAACGGAATCGTAAAGGAAAATACCATATTCAGGCTTGCCCTCAGCCTCTGCCCTTCCATTGCTGTTACAAACAACCTCAAGAACGGTGTTTTGATGGGAAGCGCTGTTTTGTTTGTTCAGGTTATGGTCAACATTACAATTTCTTTGATGAGAAAGGTAATCCACCCAAAGATAAGACTGCCCATTTTCATGCTTGTCATATCAGGCTGGGTTACGATTACTGATATGACAATGGCAGCTGCAGTCCCCGACGTATATAAACAGATGGGGCTTTACATACAGCTTATAGTTGCGTTCGCATCCATCCTTGCCAGGGCGGAGATGTTCGCAAGCAAAAATAAATTTGCCCCTTCAATGGCTGACGGCATAGGGTTCGGGGCCGGGTTCCTGTTTGCTCTTACAGTTATAAGTTTCTTCAGGGAACTTCTTGGCAGGGGTTCTCTGTGGGGGATGCCGATAATACATGCAAAACCGCTTTTGATAATGATTATGCCGGCTGGCGGCTTCTTTGCAGTCGGGATATTGATGGCGGCATTCAACTGGTTTGATGCAAAATATCTGGGAAAAGGCGCGCGCGCTTCGCATTATTCGCATTAATGGATAGAGACAGGAGGAAGCTATGGGAAGTGAATTTACAAAACTTTTTGAATTAATTATATCAGCTTCGCTGATAAATAATTTTGTCTTCACGAGGTTTCTCGGACTTTGCATATTCTTCGGCGTCTCCAAAAAAATGGAGACTGCAGTGGGAATGAGCATTACGTTTACTGCTGTTATGATGATAAGCGCTGCCATCAGTTGGGTTGTTTTTAATGGAATAATGATTCCTCTTGATATCACTTTTCTGAAGATTATCGTGTTTATCGGCGTTGTTGCAGGATTTGTTCAGGCCGCAGACACTATAATGAGAAAGGTATCGCCGGGGCTTTATTACAAACTCGGCATCTACCTTGCCCTTATCTCTACCAACTGTATCATACTTGCAGTTCCATTGATAAATGCAGGCGAGAAGTATAGTTTTATCCAGAGCCTTGCTTTCGCATTTGGTTCAGGACTCGGGTTTGCGCTTGCGCTTGTAATAATGGCAAGCATCCGCGAAAAACTTGAGCTTGCCGATGTACCTATTCCTTTCAGGGGACTGCCGATAGCCTTTATTGTAGCAGGTTTGGTAGCGCTGGCTTTTACAGGTTTTTCAGGACTGATTACGCTATAGCCAGAGCAGTAGAACAGAAGAGCAGTAGTGCAACCGTTTTTATTTTCTGTTGCTACTGTTTGTAATAAAAGTTAGAGGAGTGACTTATGTTTAATGATTCCAAAATAAAAAAGATAACTATTATTGCTTTTTCATTCTACTGCTCTATTGTTCTTCTGCTCTTCTGCTCTACTTCTGTTTTTGCCGGTGTTGGCGGCGGGGTTGAGGCAAAGGAAAAGATAGACATTATTCCCCTGATTAAATGGACACTTGTCTTCCTTGCCGGTGTAGGCGCTTTTTTCGGCGTCGTATTGGCCCTGGCAGCAAAAAGATTTGCCGTCCGGACCGACCCTAAGGTTGAGCAGGTAAGGGATGTTCTTGCGGGCGCAAACTGCGGCGCATGCGGATTTGCAGGGTGCGAACAGTATGCAGAGGCTGTGGTCAAAGAGCCCGATGTTGCGTCTAATTTATGTATCCCCGGAGGCGCAAAGAGCGCTGAGGCAGTTGCAAGGATAACAGGCAAGACGGCATCTGCGTTAGAGCCTAACTTTGCAAGGATTATGTGTCAGGGAGGCTGGTCTAAGTCAGTTAAAAAATTCAGATACGAAGGCGTGCAGGACTGCAGGGCTGCGATACTTGCAGGGGGCGGGGATAAGTCTTGCAGATACGGATGCCTTGGTTACGGCACATGCTCAAGGGTATGTCCTTTTGGCGCAATAACTATGAGCGAGGACCATCTTCCTGTTGTTGATATAGTGAAATGCACAGGCTGCAGGAAATGCGAAAAGGCATGTCCTGTGAAGGTCATAGAAGTCCTTCCTGCATCAAAGCAGGTCTTGGTTACATGCCATTCAAAGGATAAAGGCGGAGACACAAGAAAGAACTGTCAGGTCGGATGCATTGCATGCGGCATCTGCGTTAAGGTCTGCCCGTTTGATGCCCCTTCTGTTGAGAATAATCTTTCAAGGATTGACATAAACAAGTGCAAGGTATGCGGCTTATGCGTTCCAAAGTGCCCGACAAAGGCAATCACTGATTTCATACCTCACAGGTCAAAGGCATTTGTGCTGGATAAATGTATTGGATGCCAGATATGTGCAAAGGTGTGTCCTGTTAATGCGCCCTTAGGCGAGTTGAAGAAAAAGCACTCAATTGATAAAGATAAATGTATAGGCTGCGGAATCTGCACGGCAAGGTGTCCTGTTCAGGCAATAGACGGGACATTCAACGCATCAGAGGTCTTTGCGGCCTCGGCGGAAAAGAAAAAGAAAAAAGCTGAGGCAGCATAAGAAAAACAGTAATCAGCTTTCAGCAGTCAGCTTTCAGTAAAATAAAAAGCCCTTTTTGAGGGCTTTTTATTTTAGACCCAGCAAAACTGTGCCATGATGACCTGTATTTGCTATAATAATTACTGCTTTTGCTGTTAGCTGAACGCTGAGAGCTGATAGCTTTTTTGGAGGGGTGGCCGAGCGGTTGAAGGCGACGGTCTTGAAAATCGTTTCCCGATTATATCGGGACGTGAGTTCGAATCTCACCCCCTCCGCCATTTTACAATTTCAGCGTTTTTGAGGGTTGTTGCCTCGCCCTCGCTTTTTCGCCGCCGCAATTTTTCGTATTTTGCTTCGCAAAATGCGCTGCCAGAAAGGAGGTTGTGTTTGCCCCGCCCACCCGTGCGCACACAACAGATTTACTCCCTTTATTTTGCTTGCCAAGTTTATAATAATTTAGTATCATTATAGTAAGGATTGGGACTTAATCCCACAACATAACCTTATAATTATAATAGTATTTTATGGCAAGCAAGTCAAACGAAATATCAACAATATCGGAAAACATAAAAAAAGCCCGAAATAAAAAGGGTGTTTCGCAGGATAGGTTGTCAAAAATGGCAGATGTCGCCTATAACACTGTTATTAAAATTGAATCGGGAACAATTAAAAATCCAACAATTGATACCTTATCAAAAATCGCCAACGCGTTAGGTGTTAAGGTAGATGATTTAATCAAATAATCTTTATGCAAAACACAATGTCCGCAAAACAGAATATAAAACCAGTTGGCGAAGTAAAAAAGCCATATTTTGAAAATGACAAAATTTCAATTTTCAATGAAGATTTTTTGAAAATTACTGCTATCCCGGAAAGCTCCGTTGATTTGATTGTTACTTCTCCGCCTTACAATGTTGATATTCATTACAATTCACATGCCGACAATTTAACTTACGAGGATTATTTAGAATTTACTCAAAAATGGATCAAAAAATGTTTTGACTTAGCAAAAAAGGAGGGGCGATTTTTACTAAATATCCCACTTGATAAAAACAAAGGCGGCCAAAAATCAGTTGGAGCGGATATTACAAAAATCGCAAAAGATATTGGCTGGAAATATCACTCAACAATTATTTGGAACGAGGGAAATATTTCTCGCCGCACCGCCTGGGGTTCGTTTATGTCCGCTTCTGCCCCTTATGTTATTGCTCCGGTTGAATTGATTTTGGTTTTGTATAAAGATAGCTGGAAAAAAACTAGTGGAAGCAGAAAAAACGATATTACAAAACAAGAATTTATGGACTGGACAAATGGAATTTGGACTTTCAACGGCCAAAGTAAAAAAGGGGCGGGCGGACACCCTGCGCCATTCCCGATTGAATTACCAAAACGCTGTATAAAATTATTTAGTTATATCGGCGATACGGTTTTAGATCCATTTTTGGGAAGCGGTTCAACGCTTATCGCTTCATATTTACACAATAGAAAAGGAATCGGTGTTGATATTGATAAAGATTATTGCGATATAGCAATCAAACGATTACGGACAGAGGCAAAAATAGATCAAACAAATTTATTAACTTAATAACAACTATGAAAAAGAAAAACAAATCAATACGAGATTTACTTATTGAATATTTTAAGGCACATCCAAAACAGGATATGACACACGGCCCAGTTGTAGATTGGGTTGAGGCAAAATATAAAAGACTTTACAATAAAAAGCCGCGAGACACTTGGCGGTCAATTAGAAACTTGCACGAAGTGGGGTTTTTGATAAAAGTTAAAAAAGGAATTTATCGCTATGACCCGGAAGCGGTTAATCAACGAGAACTGGAGGATTTTACGCCTGAACAAAAAGAATTTATTTTAAAACGAGACGGCTATAAATGTGTCCAGTGCGGACGAGGCAGAGAGGACGGGATTGAATTACAAGTTGATCACATTAAATCAAGATATGAAGGTGGAAAAGCAGTAGTTGAAAACGGACAAACCTTATGTGCACAACACAATTTTGTAAAAAAACATCTCAAGCAAACTGAAACAGGAAAGAAGATGTTTATTCGATTATATGAATTGGCCAAAAGTGAAAAAAATAAGGAATTGATAGATTTTTGCGCTGATGTGTTGAAAGACTATGAAAAACACAATATTAACTGTCATATAATTTGGGAGAAATAAAAAACTATGAACGCAACAAAAATATTAAAATCTGTAGGATTAAATCCAAGCGACGCCATTTTTTCTTTAGACAACGTGGAGGCAACAGAAAGATTATTGGAATTTATTAAAGAATGGGAGTTGCGCATTAAGGTTGAAAAAATTAGTAAAGAGGATTGGAAAGCATTATTATCCAGTTATGCAGATTCAATTATTGATTTTCACCCAGAAAATGATCATCAGGAACGGGGAGCGTTTTTGAGGAATGAACAAATGTTAAAGAAATATGGATTGACCAACGAAGATGTCCAGCGATTAGATTTCTGTTGATTTTGTTTTTATTGATTCGCCATACTCGGATAATATCAAGTATTCAGATGATGAAAAATGTATAGGCAAAATTTCTTGCGAGAAAGCAGAATTTTACGACGAATTAGAAAAAACCGCTTCTGAAATTGCAAGAATTTTGAAGCCCGGCAAAGTAATGGGTTGGGTTATTGCCGACCAATGGATTAAAAAGAAATTTACAGCAGTTGGATTTTTAATGTGGCAGAGATTGGAAAAATATTTTGAGCCAATGGACATTATTTGTCTAACGAGACATAATCAAACATCAAACACGGGAGTTTGGCACAATAGAGCAAGGCAATATAATTTTTACTTGAGAGGTTTTAAGTATTTGTTTATAATGAGAAAACCCGAAAAGAAATAGGCGGCGCGCCAGCTTTGCTGGCACGAAAAATTGCGGTGGCGAAAAAAGAAGCGGCGAAAGCGAGGGCGGGCAAAAATTATCAAAATTCAAAGTCCGGATTTTCGTCAAAAAAAGTTCGGATTTTAACCAAAAGGCACCGCCAATTTTTTATTTTAAAGGCTTTGAGAGGAAAGAACTAATAGGATTTTCAATCAGAGCTTCAGGCGGGGTTGGAAGGATAAAACAATGCGCTATCTGTTAAAATCAAAGCTATGATTGGTTCATTAAGAGGAAAACTCATTTCAAGGAGACCGGATAATGTTATCGTGGAAGTCGGCGGCGTGGGTTATCAGGTAAATGTCCCTTTAAGCGTACTCGCAAATTTTCCGGAAGAAGGCAGCAGTGTTTTCCTGCATATCTATACTCATGTCCGTGAAGACGCTCTCCATCTATACGGCTTTACCACTGAGGATGAAAAAAGGATATTCACAACCCTTCTCGGCGTAACAGGCATAGGCCCGAAGATGGCCTTAAACATTCTCTCAGGCATAGCGCATGATGATTTCATAAATGCAATTGAAAAAGAGGATGTTGCGCTCTTATGCCGGATACCCGGGCTTGGCAAGAAAACAGCGCAGAGGTTAATACTTGAACTAAGGGAAAAGCTCCCCCGGGCAGAGCAATTTAGAGACAGGCTTTTTGAAGATACGCTTTCAGCGCTCGTTAATCTCGGCTATAAAAAATCAGAGGCGATGGAGTCGCTGGAGGCGGCTTATAAAAAAGGATATAAGGATATAGAAACTTTGCTAAAAGAATCTTTAAAATATCTGACAGGAAACAATAGTGAAGAAGAATATTAAATTGTCATTGCGAGGAATCCCGAAAGCTTTCGGGATGACGAAGCAATCTCAAACAACAAGATTGCCACGCTTCGCTCGCAATGACAAAAAGGCAAATTAAAGGTAACGATGATTCGTAAAGACGACAATCCTGAAAGGACAGTAAATCCTGTTGTTAAAGAAGAAGACTTGACCTATGAACTTAATCTGCGGCCAAAGATATTCAGCGATTTTATTGGGCAGGAAAAGATAAGAGAAAATCTCGGAGTATTTATCACTGCTGCCAGGCAGAGGAATGAGCCTTTAGACCATGTCCTTTTCTGCGGGCCTCCGGGGCTTGGCAAGACAACGCTTGCGACAATAATCGCAAACGAGCTTAAGGTAAATATAAGGTCCACATCAGGGCCTGTGCTTGAGAGGCCGGGAGACCTCGCCGCAATACTTACAAACCTGTCAGACTTTGACATCCTCTTCATAGACGAGATACACCGCCTCCCGAGGATAGTGGAGGAGGTTCTTTATCCCGCAATGGAGGATTATCAGCTTGACATAATCATAGGGCAAGGGCCTAATGCCAGGACCCTGAAACTGAGCCTGCCAAAGTTTACCTTGATAGGCGCAACAACCAGGACGGGACTTCTTACCTCGCCTTTAAGAGACAGATTCGGCGTAATAAACAGGCTTGGATTTTATGGGCGCTCTGAGCTTAAAAAAATAGCGCTGAGGTCTGCGGGGATTATGGGTATAGAAATTAAGGATGACGCAGCTCTTGAGATTGCACTGCGCTCGCGGGGGACGCCGAGGATTGTAAACAGGCTTCTCAGAAGGATAAGGGATTTTGCGCAGGTGAAAGGAGACGGGGCGATTGACCTGAAGATAACAAAGGACTCTCTTCTGGCCCTTGACGTTGATGAAAAGGGGCTTGACGATGTAGACAGGAAACTTCTGTCAATAATAATAGAGAAATTCGGAGGAGGTCCTGTTGGTGTGGATACTCTTTCGGCGGCATTGAGAGAGGATAAAGAAACAATAGAAGACGTCTATGAGCCTTATCTCCTGCAGGAGGGTTTCCTTGAAAGAACTCCGAGAGGCAGATTTGCCACAAAACATGCATATCAGCATCTTGGTATAAGCATACCTAAGGGGCTGTTCTAAAATAATGAAGATAGCTGTTATAGGACTTGCAAATTCAGGAAAGACAACAATCTTTAATGCCCTGACCTGCCTAAACCTTGAGACAACGGTATATCCGACTCTCACGGCAGAGCCTCATCTCGGCGTCGTGAAAGTCCCTGATTCAAGGATTGAAAAACTGGCAGAGATTTATAAGCCGAAGAAAACTACATATGCAACAGTAGAATATGTTGATTATATCGGCATTACAAAAGGCGATATTGAGCAGAACAGAAAGGTCTTTGACCTGATAAAAGACGTTGACGCTGTAGTCCATGTTGTCAGAGGTTTTGAGGATGAATCCATAGTCCATCCGCTGGAAAATATAAACCCCGCCCGCGATGCGGAGACCGTAGAGCTTGAGATGATTTTCGGAGATTTGGAACTTGTTGAAAAACGGCTTGAAAGGATGGAGCAGGGGAAAAAGAGAGGCAAGAAGCCTGATGAGACAGAAAAGAAGATTCTTTTAAAGTGCAAAGAGGTTCTTGAAAAGGAGACGCCTCTCAGAGATATTGAATTCTCAGAGGAAGAGCAAAAGACTATGAGAAACCTCCAGTTCATGTCAATAAAGCCTGTGGTTATTGTTTTAAATGTTTCGGAAAAAGATTTGAATTCCGAAGAGACTGCCGGAACAACTTCCGGACTTCAGAAGTTCTTCAAAGGCAGGCAGGTAAAAGTATTAAACCTCTGCGGCAAGATTGAGATGGAGATTGCGCAGTTATCTCCGGAAGAGGCGGAGGCATTTCTTAAGGACCTCGGCATTCAGGAGCCTGCATTGAACAGATTAATCCATGTCTCGTACGACCTCCTCGGACTTATCTCATTTCTTACCGCAGGAGAGGATGAGGTCAGGGCCTGGACAATAAAGAAAGGCACAGACGCCCAGAAGGCGGCTGGAAAGATTCATTCTGACATTGAGCGCGGATTCATAAGGGCAGAGGTTGTATCATTTGATGCTTTCATATCAAACGGCAGCATGTCTGCCGCGCGTGAAAAGGGGCTGCTGAGGCTTGAGGGCAAAACTTACGCAGTAAAAGACGGGGATATAATCAATTTCAGATTTAACGTGTGATTACCACTCTGTTGTGTAGTTCGGAGCTTCGCGTGTGATGATGACGTCGTGGACGTGGCTTTCTCTCAGGCCTGCGTTTGTAATCCTGAGGAACTTTGCCTTCTGCCTTAATTCATTTAGATTTTTGCATCCGCAATAGCCCATCCCTGAACGAAGTCCGCCCATTAGCTGATGCACGCTATGTGAGAGCGGGCCTTTATTGGGAACCCTGCCTTCAACTCCTTCAGGGACGAGTTTTTTACTTTCAACGCCTGCCTGCTGGTATCTGTCCTTTGAACCCTGCTCCATTGCGCCCAGAGAACCCATCCCCCTGTAAACCTTATAGCTTCTTCCCTGATAGAGGATTGTCTCGCCGGGCGATTCATCTGTTCCTGCAAAAAGTCCTCCTATCATAACAGAGTGCGCTCCTGCCGCAAGCGCCTTTGTTATATCGCCGGAATATTTTATGCCTCCATCTGCAATGATGGGGACTCTGTATTTTTTTGCTACCGAATAGCAGTTGATTATTGCTGTAATCTGCGGCACTCCTGCGCCTGCAACAATCCTTGTTGTGCAGATAGAGCCCGGGCCTATTCCAACCTTGACTGCATCGGCGCCCGCCTTTATTAAATCCAGAGTTCCTTCCTGAGTTGCAACATTCCCTGCAATGACTTCTATATCAAATTTTTTCTTAATCTTTTTTAAGACCTCTATGACTGTCTTTGTATGTCCGTGCGCTGTATCTATCGCAATCACATCCGCGCCTGCCTTAAAGAGAAGCCCTGCCCTGAAAATGGCGTCCTCTCCAACGCCTATTGCTCCTCCGGCCCTTAATCTTCCTAACTTATCCTTGCATGCGTGAGGATACTTTTTCCTCTTCTCTATATCCTTGATTGTTATAAGGCCTTTCAGAATGAAATCTCTGTCAACAATCGGCAATTTCTCTATTTTGTATTTGTGAAGAATCTCCTTTGCTTGCTCAAGGTCTGTCCCTGCATGCGCTGTTATCAGATTTTTCTTTGTCATAACGTCTGAGACCTTTCTATTCATCCTGGTCTCAAACTTTAAGTCCCTGTTCGTGAGTATCCCCACGAGTTTCCCTTTTACTGTGACAGGCACGCCTGATATCTTGTATTTCTCCATAAGAGCCATCGCCTCTGAGATTGGCTCATCAGGCGATATTGTTACGGGGTCTATTATCATGCCGCTTTCTGACTTTTTTACCTTATCAACCTCTGACGCCTGCCTCTGCGCAGACATGGCCCTGTGGATTATTCCGATTCCGCCTTCGCGAGCTATTGATATTGCAAGTTCCGATTCCGTAACTGTATCCATGGCAGCGCTGAGCAGGGGGATATTTATTTTTATCTTCTTTGTAAGTCTGGTGGATATGTCAGCGTCCATTGGGAGGATATCTGATTTTGCGGGTATAAGAAGCACGTCATCAAATGTTAAGCCTACCGGTATTTTCTGTTCTATCATCTCTGGTATCTCTCGCCTCTTAAAAATTTCTTATCATTTTAGCATTTCTTGATTAGGGAAGGCAATTGCCGCAGCCCCGTCCGACTTGCGGAGAAGAGGATTTTTACCGGAATTAAAATTTGAGGCTCTTGCAAAAGTATTGGGAAAAACCCTTCTGTCATTCTGAGCTTGTAGAAGAATAACAGAACCCTTAGACAAGCTCAGAATGCTAAATCCGTACTTTTGCAAGAGCCTCACTTAAAAAATAAATCTTTCTTAGCTCATATGTTTATTGACCAGCTTGGTCATCTCAAACATTGAAACCTTGCCCTTGCCTCCGAATACTGCCTTCAGATTTGCGTCGGCATTTATCATCCTTCTGTTGATTTTGTCCTGAAGCCCGTTCTTCTTGATGTACTGCCACAGTTTTTTGGTAACCTCTGTTCTTGGAAGCGGTTTGCTTCCGACTACTGCTGCCAGTGCATCGCTGATATTCATGGGTTTCATGAACGCAGCATTGGGTTTCCTCTTTGTCTTAGCCTTTTTTACAACCTTTTTCTTTGCGACCTTCTTTACAACTTTCTTTGCTGCTTTCTTTTTCGCTGCCTTTTTCTTAACCATACCTTACCTCCTTGTTATAACTCTTCCCGATAATATCGGGATTGATACCTATCAATAACTATCAAAATCCTACCAGACGCAACACATATTGTCAATAAGTTTTTCAATAAAATTTTATCTGAATTTCCCGTCAACCATCTCAAGAACCCTGTGGCACTGTCTTGAGAGCGATTCGTTATGCGTTACTATTACAAAAGTGATTCCCTTCTTTTCATTGAGCTGCAGCAGGATGCGGAAGAGTTCTTCGCCTGTACGGGCGTCAAGATTCCCTGTGGGTTCGTCTGCGAATACGACTTTAGGCTCATTTATCAATGCCCGCGCAACAGCAACGCGCTGCTGCTCTCCGCCCGAGAGTTCTCCCGGGCGATGGTTCTTTCTTTCATATAACCCCATCTCGTCTAACAGCATTTCCGCCCTTTCCTTAATTTCTTTGCAGTCTGCCCCCATGCTTATCAGCCCCGGCATTAATACGTTTTCGTATGCTGTAAATTCAGGCAGAAGGTGATGAAATTGAAATACAAAGCCTATTGCTTTATTTCTGAAAGCGGCAAGGGAATAATCGTCCAGGGAAAATACGTCCCTGTTTTCATAGAGGACATTTCCTGATGTTGGTTTATCCAGCGTGCCAAGGATATGAAGAAGGGTGCTTTTCCCTACGCCCGATGCGCCGATTATTGCAGCCATTTCTCCTGCGCTTATGCAGAGGTCTATGCCGTGCAGAACCTGGACTTCGCCCGCAGGCAGGAAAAAAGACTTTTTTAATCCCTTTACTTCAATCATTAATAGCCTTTAGCTGATAGCTCATAGCTGATAGCTTTTAGTTTTTTCTTATTCATACCGCAGCGGTTCTATGGGGTTCAGTTTTGCCGCCTGCCATGCAGGATATATTGTTGCAAGAAAACTTATTGTCAATGCAGATAGAGATACGGCTATGAAGTCAAGGAGCTTCATTTTTATAGGCAGGCGGCTGAGATAATATACATCCGCCGGCAGTCTGATGACATTGTTAAACATATAGCCGAGTATGTATCCGCCGGCAATCCCGAGCAATGTGCCTGCAAGTCCTATGAAAATTCCCTGGAGCATGAATATGGTCATAATGCCTTTGTTCGTGGCTCCCATTGCCTTAAGTATTGCAATCTCACGGCTTTTTTCTACGACATTCATCATAAGTGTCCCGATTATATTAAATGAGGCGACAAGAATTATCAAAACAAGTATGACAAACATCGCAAGCTTTTCAAGTTTCAGAGCTGAAAAAAGATTTTTATGCATCTGCATCCAGTCCCTCCCGTAATAAGGGAAGGCAAGTTTCTTCTGGAGTTGTTCCCTTACCTCCTTTGCCTTGTACACATCTTTAACCTTGATTTCTATGCCTGTTATGCTGTTGCCCATTCCGAAAAAATTCTGGGCGTGAGAAAGCTCCGTGAGGACCAGGTTTGAATCATACTCAAACATCCCGACTTCAAATATCGCAGCTACCCTGAACTGCCTAACCTTTGGCAGCATTCCCATAGGCCCTATTTCTCCGACAGCCGATATTATATTTATTATGTCATTCCTGAAAACGCCGAGGCTGTTTGCAAGTTCTTTCCCTATCGCAATACCCGGAATACCGTCTTTTGATTTCAGGTCGTCAAGCCTTCCGTCTTTTATGTATTTGCCTATCTCTGTGGTATTTGCCTCAAGGGAAGGGTCTATTCCTCTTAAGAATACGCCGTGCGCCATTTTGCCTGATGAAGACATGACCTGTCCGAGAACAAAGGGCGAGGCCGAGACAACATCTTTTTCTCCTCTGATATTATCTAACACCTCTTTGTAATCAATTATAGCCCCTCTGTAACTGAGCGCTACAATATGCGCATTTACGCCGAGTATTTTTCTCTGCAGGTCCTCGTGGAAGCCGCTCATGACTGAGAGCACAACAAGGAGCGCCATGACGCCGACTGCCACGCCGCCGGCAGAAATAGCTGTGTTAAGAGAAATACCCTTACGTCTTTTTTTTGATTTAAGATAGCGGAACGCTATAAAAAAGTGATATGGCATATTTTTTCGCATGCAAATGAATATATCACGAATTGATAGGTTTCAACAAGAATGAAATTGCTTGCAAAACGTTGACCGCCTATATCTTATGTGTCATAATATCCGCATGTCTAAAAAAATCCTGTTAATTCTGTCGGCGCTTTTTATTTTTTCATGTGCTCCGGCATTTCGCACAGAGCCTCCAGAATCTCCCGATATTCCAAAAGAGGCTTATTATCACTATATCCTCGGCTATGAGGCGGAACTTTCAGGCAAATGGGAAGATGCGCTGAATCATTATTCAGAGGCGCTTAAGATAGATACTGCATCTCCTTACATCAGAACCCAGATAAGTTATGTGCTTCTGAGGACAGGCAAGATTCCTGATGCTATCGCTATGACAGAGGAAACCGTAAAGGCAAATCCTGATTATGTCCCTGCGCTTATGCTGCTCGGCGAACTTTATAACAGCCGGAAAGATACTGATAAAGCAATAAAGATTTTTGAGAAGGCGCTTGAACTTGATAACACACAGGCAGACGCATACCTTTTTCTGGGGGTTTTGTATGCTGCGGGAAAGCGCTATTCCGAGGCAAAGGGAATTCTTGAGTCTTTTCTCAAAACAGACCCCGATAATTTTATGGGGATATATTATCTTGGCCTCGTAAATATGGATTTGAAAGATTATGATAAGGCGGCGGAATATTTCAGCAAGGTCGCAGAGATAAGGCCTAATTTCGACGCCGCATACCTTAACCTCGGGGTGATAAGCGAAATAAAGGGAGATTTGAAACAGGCTGAAAAACATTATAAAAAAAGCGTGGAGCTTAATCCGCAGAACACGCTTGCGCAGGAACGGCTTACTCAGATTTATCTGAAAGATAAAACAGTTGACAAGGCCATAGAGCAGCTCAGGGACATGACCATTCAGGAGCCGGCAAATCTTGATATACATAGAAGACTCGGACTCCTCTATATAGAAACCAAGCAGTATGACAGGGCCATAGAGGAATTCAGGCTTGTTCTTACAGCCAAGCCGTCGGATGCGCAGATTAGATACTATTTAGCTGTTACTCTTGAAGAAGCGGACAGATATAAAGAGGCGGCAGAGGAACTGAAAAAGATTATTGCCGTGGACCCAAAAAACATAGGGGCCTTCCTGCATCTCGGCTTTATCTTTTCAAAAGAAGGGCGGCATATTGATGCGGTAAAGATGTATGAAGAGATACTGAGCTTTGAGAAAGGCAAGCCTGAAGTGTATGTATATCTCGGCGTCAGTTATATACAGTTAAAAGATTACAAAAAAGCAGAGGGGATATTCTCGGAGGGGCTGCGCCTTTTTCCGAACGATACTGAACTCAATTTCAATATGGCAGTGATGCATGAAAAGGCAGGCAGATTTGAAGAGATGGTGAAATATCTCAGGCGCACTATTGAGATAAACCCCGAACATGCCGACGCCTTGAATTATCTTGGATATAGTTACGCTGATAAAGGCATAAACCTTGAAGAAGCCCTTTCGCTTATACAGAAGGCGCTTAAGTTAAAACCCGACAACGGATATATAGTTGACAGCCTTGGCTGGGTGTATTTCAAGATGGGCAGGCATGAGGATGCTGTAAAGGCATTGCAGAAAGCCCAGAGCATAGTAAACAACGACCCTGTAATCTATGAACACCTTGGAGATATTTACCTCTCTCAGGGCCTGAATAAAGAGGCGCTGGATGCATGGGAGAATGCGCTGAAGTTCCACGAAAAAGAAGAAGGGCTTAAGGGAAGAGTAGAAAAGAAAATTCAAGATTTAAAATTAAAAATTAAAAAACCTTGATGGTGAATCGCAAGAACCCATTTTCCCATTCACCTATTCACCCATTCACCATTAGTATTTGGATTTTCAAGTTATGTTCACGCTTAAAACGCCTGCAAAGATAAACTGGTTCCTGTCAGTTCTGGGAAAGAGAGAAGACGGCTATCATGAGATATTAAGCCTCATGCAGAGCATCTCACTCTATGACCATCTCACTTTTGGATATTCTGACAGGATTGAGGTAAAAACAGAAACGAATATCCCTCTTGAGGAAAACCTTGTTTATAGGGCTGCTGTTCTTCTTAAAGAAAAATTATCGGTCAATAAAGGGGCCGTCATAACATTGAGGAAAGAGATACCTGTATCCGCAGGTTTGGGAGGAGGAAGCAGCGATGCGGCATGCGCCCTTTCAGGGCTGAACAGGCTGTGGGAGCTTGGATTGAAGGATGAAGAATTGATAAAATTCGGCGGAATGCTCGGTTCCGATGTCCCCTTCTTTTTTAAAGCCCCTATCGCTGTGGTTAGAGGCAGAGGTGAGATAGCCGCGAGACTTAAAGCCGTCAGCAGACATATTATTGTTGTTGTGAAACCTGCTCTCGGCATATCATCAAAGTGGGCATATTCAGAGATGAGCAAGCTGCTGCCGGAGTTGACAAAGAGAGATAATAATATTAAACTTTTCTGTCAAGCCCTTGAGACGCAGGATTTTAAATCAATAGCCTTAATGATGAGAAACGACCTTGAGCTTCCTGTGATAAGGGAGTTTCAGGTTATAGGGGAAATTAAGGACAGGCTGCTTGACATGGGGGCAGAGGCTTCACTTATGAGCGGAAGCGGGCCTGCTGTCTTCGGCGTATTCGGCAGCAGGGGAAAAGCCAAGGATGCTGCGAAGGCAATGCAGCCGTCCGTCTTGGGCGGATGGAGCAGGGTTGTTGAAACCATTACTACAGTGCAACAGAGCAGAGGCGCAGCAGGGCAGTAGTTTTTTGCTGCTGTTCACTGAAAATATGGGGCGTAGACAAACGGCAAGTCAGGAGATTTTGGATCTCCCATGTGGAGGTTCGAATCCTCCCGCCCCAGCTCGATTTTGCTCTGCAAAATCGAAAGGTTTTAGGTTTCAGGTATTAGTTGTCAGTTGACTAAAACCTGACAGCTGAATACTGACACCTGAAAATGGAGGGACAATGCCAAACGGCATAAGGCTTTTAACAGGAAATTCTAACAGGAAGCTCGCAGGAGAGGTTGCGGAATATCTCGGGATTTCTGTCTGCGATACGCTGATAACCACATTCAGCGACGGTGAGATCATGGTTCAGATAAACGAGAATGTAAGAGGCTCTGATATATTTGCGCTTCAGTCAACATGTACGCCTGTAAATGATAATATTTTAGAACTCCTGCTTCTCATTGACGCATTAAAAAGAGCTTCGGCAGGAAGGATAACCGCGGTTATCCCTTACTACGGGTATGCAAGACAGGACAGGAAGGTTCAGCCGAGAGTCCCTATATCCTCAAAACTTGTGGCTGACCTTATAACAGTGGCAGGCGCCAACAGAGTGCTGACAGTGGACCTCCATGCAGGCCAGATACAGGGATTCTTCAATATACCTGTGGACCATCTTTATGCCTCGCCTGTTCTCCTTGATTACATTAAAAAAAGCAATATTAAGGACATTGTTATAGTTTCGCCTGACGCAGGAGGCGTGGAGAGGGCCAGGGCCTTTGCAAAAAGGCTCAGCGCATCACTGGCGATTATAGACAAGAGGCGCGAGAGGGCCAACGAGTCGCAGGTAATGAATGTAATAGGCGATGTAAAAGGGGGAAATACAATTATACTTGATGATATGATAGATACAGCAGGCACAATCACTCAGGCGGCCTTAGCGCTGAAGGAGAAAGGGGCCAAAAGAGTGCTGGCAGCATGCACACACGCTGTCCTTTCGGGCCCTGCGATAGACAGGATTAATAACTCAGTCATAGAAGAACTGATTGTAACAAATACAATACAGCTTGACAGCAAGCAGAAAAAATGCAAAAAACTCACAGTTCTGAGTATAGCGCCTCTGCTTGCCGAGGCAATAAAAAGGATTCATGAAGAATCTTCAATAAGTTCGCTTTTTGTCTGAGCGGGCGTCGGACTCATAAAGGAGGAACAGGATAAAATGGAAAGGGCAACACTAAATGTAGAAAAAAGGGATAAGGCAGGGAAAGGCATTGCGAGAACGCTTAGAAGGCAGGGTATGATACCTGCCGTTATTTACAGAGGCGGCGGCTCACTGCCAATATCAATCTCAAAAAAGGCTATGGCTGAATTTATTGCCTCTAATGTAGGGGAGCATACAGTCGTTAATCTTAAGTTTTCAGACGGCGGCAGCAAACTGGCTATTCTCAAGGAATATCAGGCAGACCCCTTAGACGGAGATATCCTGCATACTGATTTCTTTGAGATATCTCTTACGGAAAAGGTGCATGTGAATGTCCGAATTGTGACCCATGGCGAGCCGATAGGCGTGAAGCGGGACGGCGGCATCCTGCAGCATGTGCTGAGAGAAATTGAGATAAAGTGCCTGCCTGATAAGATACCAGGACATCTTGAGATTGACATATCAAAGCTTGAGATAGGCCAGTCCATTCATGTTAAAGATATACAGGTGGGAGAGGGGATAGAGGTTATTACCACACCTGATGAAATTATTGTGAATGTGGTTGCTCCTGCTGTTGAGAAAGAGCCTGAAGCGCCGGTTGAGGGCATTGTTGCTGCTGCCGAGCCCGAGACGGCGGAGCCGGAAGTAATAAAGAAAGGCAAGAAAGAAGAAAAGGAAGAGGCGGAAGGGAAGGCAGAGAAAAAATAATTGTGGGCTATAATCGGACTCGGCAATTATGGCGGTAAATATTCAAAGACGCGGCATAACCTCGGGTTCATGGTCATTGAGGTTATTGCAGGGAATTTTGATATAGACTTTCACGAGAAAAAAGATTATCTGATTGGCAAAGGCTCTGTCGGCGGACATAATGTCCTGCTCATAGAGCCTTTGACTTTTATGAACCTGAGCGGCAATGCCGTTAAAGATGTTCTCAGAAAATTTAATGTCACTTCTGAAAACCTGATAGTAATCCATGACGACCTGGATATGGGTGCCGGAAAACTAAAAATAAGAAAAAATGGTTCATCAGGCGGGCACAGAGGCGTTGAGTCAATAATTCAGAGCATCGGCACAAAAGAATTTATCAGGGTCAAGATAGGGATAGGGAGGGAGCCCGGAATATCTCCTGAAACCTATGTCCTCAAAAAATTCCGGAAAGACGAACTCCCGATAATCAAAGACGCCATTCAGCGCGCGGTTGACGCAGTCACTGCTATTGTCTCAGGCGGCGCTGCAAAGGCGATGAATAAATTCAACTAAATTTTTGTGATTCAAAATTGGAAATCTTTGGTATAATGAAATTAAGCAGTTTGGGAGGTAACATTATGAGGTTCACACGCATTACAATTGATACTGACAAGATGGGCGGAGTTCCCTGCATAAGAGGTTTGCGCATACCTATTGCAACAATTGTTGGTATGGTAGCTAATGGTATGACTGAAAAAGAAATCCTTGATGACTATCCTGATTTGGAACACGAAGATATACGTGAGGCTTTACTTTATGCCGCCGATGCTGTAAAAGAACGTCAGATACCTCTTGTCACCGCATGAATTTTCTTATAGACAATGCCCTTTCCCCTATAATTGCAAAAGGTCTAAAAGAAGCCGGTTTTGAATCTATGCATGTCAGAGATGTAGGCATGAGTGCATCTTCTGATCCCGTTATTTTTGAATATGCAAAACAAAATGACCAGATAATCGTATCCGCTGATACTGACTTTGGAACATTGCTTGCTCTCTGGAAATATTCTAAGCCGTCAGTAATCCTTTTCAGGACATCTGATAAACGACCTCAATCACAGCTCTCTTTGCTCCTAACTCATATTTCAGAAATAAAGGATGCATTGATTGCCGGAAGTATTATTGTTTTTGAGGATAACAGAATTAGAATCAGAACGCTGCCGATAGGCTGAGATTCTTAATAATTTTAGCACTAACAGATTTTTCCGGCGGATTGAGGGAGAGGAGAGAGAGGCAGGCAGCTTTACATTTTATTTATAGATAGTTCGTATAATACGGGAAGTGTCCCTGTAATAAGCATCGCCATCGCTGAGTTCTAAATTAATTCCCACTCGAAACAATCAGACATACCGTCTTCTTAAAAATGCGAACTTCTGTGAGAAATCCTCTCTGCCCCAGTGTGTTTATATTATGGAAGCATAAATTGGTCAAGGTGAAATGGAAGCATAAACTGACCAAACAGCCAATTTATGCTTAAATTAACAGAATTTTGGTGGCGGTGCAGGGAATCGAACCCCGGACACTGCGGATATGAGCCGCATGCTCTAACCGACTGAGCTACACCGCCGTTTAAAGACAGTGATAAGTGAATAGTTATT
>MNVK01000040.1 GCA_001871685.1 Nitrospirae bacterium CG1_02_44_142 | reverse complement strand
ATCGACTTTGAAATGTCTGTCCAGACTTTAGTGTTCATCGCCCATCCAAAAGTATCACCTCCGGCAAATATACCGAGTGAAAGGACAAAGATGAATAAACCAAGCCAGACGGATAGCCAGTCTTCACTTATCCCATGTTTCTTTTCTTCCATCAGTTTTACCTCCCTTATAATTGGGTTTTAAAGTGTTGGTAATACCGACCCGGTTCTTCTGCTGAGGTTATTACTTAAGCAATAACCTCTCTGAAAAATAATGCTGATAAACGCTGGTATGTTTCTCTGCCTGACCACCCCCTTTTCCAGCATATTATTGATACACTAAATAGATAATACTCTTTTTTGTTAAAATCAGCAAGTGATTTTTTAACAAATAATTTTTGACATAATCCTTTATAGAAACAGTGATAAGACAGGCGGATTTAACCGCCTGTCTTATCACCAGGGGAGGGACCTATGCGCCGGTTATTTTCCTTTTTTCTTCGGCATAGCCTCTTGTAGTTTTTTAGTTGCTCCTTCAACCTTCTTGAGTCTTCCAAAGTTTATCCACTGTTCATTTGCCACAGGGTATTTTGCAGGGTTATTGCCCCATACAATCCAGGAATCATCATAATTCGCGGGCTCTTTGAAGCCAAGCAGTCGCAGTTCAAGATAAGTCAAGGTTGAACGCGTTCCGGTCTGGCAGTATGCAACCGTGCGCTTGTTTTTATCAAAATTCTTATAGAAGCCTGCCACTCTGTCAGGAGAGAGGTAACCGGTGTCAACATCTTTTCCTGTCTTCGGGTCTTTCATCTGGTCCATAGTGTCCGTGTGAGGGATATTAGCGGTTGTGTTTGGAATAAAACCGCCTCTGAGCGCGCGGATGTCTTCACCCTTATGTTCTTTTTTGGACCTTGCGTCAATAAGCGGAACTTTTTTCGTGCCTTTGGCTATCTGCAGGACCTCTTCTGTTGTGGCGATTCTGTTTTTAACCACCTTGGCCTTAAAAGTTTTTGCCGGCTTTATTGTCGGTGTGTTGGTGAGTTTAAGTCCAGCCTTCTCCCACGCATCAATGCCTCCGTTAAGAACATGGGCTTTATTATGGCCCAGATACTCCAGGACCCAGAATGCAACCGTAGTATCCTTAAAGCTGTCGGTAATTTTGTGCTCGCCGTAGATAATGACATTGGTGTCATTGCCGATGCCTGCCTTGCCGAGCAGATGTTCATACTTTGGGATGTCCTTAAGCACCCTTGCGCTCGGGTCTCTTAATGCTTTTTTACATGCTTTTCCAAGGCTGATAGCTCCGGGAATATGGCCCTTTGCATAATACTTGAGGTCTCTGCAATCAATTACAACCCAGTCTGGTTTATTTGCATTTGCCTTTACTGTTTCGGGCGTAACGAGAAGCTCCGGATGGGCCCATTGAGCAGCATTAGACATACCGGTCATTGTAAGTATGAACATGCTTACAATTAAGAATAGAACTAATCTTTTAACCATAGCGATACCTCCTTTTAAAAGTTTTATTAATTCACGAACAGGTTAAGGCTTCTGCCGTTCACCTCCTTTGTTTGGGCTGTTAGCCGCCGCCTGTTAGTAGCCGCCGCCCTTTAAATTGCCGCAATAGATTCATCTTATAAGAAGCACCGGTATCTCGGACCCGTTTGCAACTTCTCTGCTTACGCTGCCCATCAGCAATGTGTGCATCCTGTGGCCTCTTGAGCCGATGATAATCATTTCGGCATTTTCTTCTTTTGCAGTTTTAAGGATTTCATCGGCAGGATGCCCCTCTTTAACGATTGTCTTTATTCCTTTTATGCCTTTTTCTTCAAGGATTTTTCTGTGGTAAGAAATAACCTTTTCAGCTTTTTTGTCCAGCGCCTTCTGATACTCTGTGCTCTTAAGCATTTCCTTGAGCGTTGACATTTCTGCGTCTCCGAGCATCTCGTCCATCAGAGAGCGGCCTTCTATTTTCTGCACATATAATAAAAGCACTGTTTCCGGAATACGGCATCCAAAAAGTTCAGTGAATCTATTTATTGCGGCATTGGAACCCCGGCTGTCATCTACTGCAATAAGAACTTTTTTCATTTTTCACCTCACGAATTATTCTTCTTTATACATATCCCTGAAATGTTCCTCATACTCCTTGCCCAGTTCTGCGCCGATTGCTTTCTCTTCGGAGGCGCCGTAGGCCGGGGCCTCTTGTTTCTCAAAATAGCCCGGCTGTATTCCGGTAACGTGAGACGCTCTGAAACCGGCAAGAGTTCCGATGATAAAGATAATCAGCATAATTAGAATCCATTTTGTTCCCATTCCTATTCCTCCCTCAGCAGCTTTTATTCTTTTTCTTCGCTCTTTGACAGGTCTTTGTAATATTGTTCCATCTTTTTATCTATCTGAGATTCGACTCCTTTTTCTTTTCTTTCACTGAAAACCCCCGCCTGAATATACGGCGGTATGCTGTAGCCAATCAGAAAACCGGTAAAAAGGGTAGTCAGAATAATTACAATTAATAAAGTCCTATCCATGCGCTGTCCTCCTTTTTAAAGATAGGGTTCATGCCGCCTTCCTTATCGTGTAGATAAATTTGCCTCCATCTGCCTTTTTCTCTATAATCTCATTGCCTATCGCATTACACATTGCAGAGATAGATTCAGAGGATGAAGGATTGTCAAAAGTTACTTCAAGAATATCTCCTTTTTTGATTTTTTCGAGCATCTTCTTTGTGTATATCTGCGGATGAGGGCAGACATAGCCAGTGCAGTCCAACGAATAAACACCTTCTCTTTTTTTATCAAATTTTACGGCCATTATTGCCTCCTCTTTTAATTAATTTATAGTTCTAACCCTGCCATTTCCTTAGCCATCTGTCTTTCTGTCCACCAGTTAAAAAATTTCACGCCTATGTAAGCTCCTCCAATCATCCCGATGCCAAACAACCACCCGCCTCTGTCGCCGTTTGCAACTCTCACGAAGAAGGCGCCTATATTGCAGCCAAGCCCGAGCCTTGAGCCAATCCCCATTAAAAAACCTCCAATTATGGCCCATACTGCAAGTTCCATAGTTGGTTTTTTAAACTTAAACTCATTGCTTATGAGCGCCATCACCGCAGCGCCTCCAATGAGGGCGAGCGACATCCAGTCCGCCGGGTTGAGAGCGGGGTTCGGGATGCCGTTTATATATCCGAAAAATATGTTGTCCATGTTATTCCAGCCGAGTTTATGCATTACCCATCCAACCCATTGCGCTTCCTGTGTAGTTACATACCAGTACCCCGGGTCAAATACCGTGCCTCTTATCGATATACCGGAGTCAAAGCCCAGCAGCGTGAGAATCTCACCGGCGTTTCTTATGCCGAGCTTTATCCGCAAGCCTTCAATAACAAACATCTGAAGGCCGCAGGCAATACCAAGAATAAGGCCTGCGATGGCAGTCCTCTTTGACGAAAGAATCATTCCCCAGAAGCCGGTCCGGTGTTCCCTGAGGCCTATAGACTTTACCCCGGCCTTTGACATATCTCTAATGACGTTTTTTCTTACCCATATAAAATAAACTACGACAAGCAGCAGCAGCGCAGGCAAAAGGACGCCGAGCAGGAAGTTGCCCAGGAAGGCTCCTGATAAGCTCTCATTTTTCAGCCCCGCCATCTTTGCAAAGGTGACCGTGGGATGATTCCATACGTACCCTGCGAGATACTGGTCTAACCAGCCGTCGCCTGCATTGATTACTTCCGGAAGTTTTTTTGCGATTGCCGATTCGTGCCAGGACTGGGGCACGAGTTTGTTCATCCATCCGCCTATATCTGCGAAGGATGATTGGGTGATGCTTATTGACAGGACCACGAGAAACGCAACGCCATTGCCTTCTCCTGTCTTATACAGGGAACCGGAAGCGCAGCCGCCTGCGAAGACCATCCCTACGCCGAATATCAGCCCTGCTATTGCCGAATGTATTCCCGAAGGAGAGGGATGAAATGTGCTGAAGCCGGTTGCCGTTACGAAGGATGACACGAAGGCAAAAAGTAGAGTTGCTATCATGATTCCTACGACCATTCGCGGCACTCCTACAGCGAAGAGGTCTCTGAATGCGGATGCAAAACAGAACCTGCCATACTGCAGGCACATTCCGTATATGAATCCGAACCACAGATACGCGGAAAGGTAAATATAGAGATTGTTGTATGCAAATGTCAGGATACTTATCATGCCGAAAAACCCTGTTATAACAAGCGCCCAGATTTTTTTCTTATTTGCCGCGTTTTCCACCTGATAACCTCCACTTAATTAAGTTTTTATTTTTAATAGAAGCAAACAGTATGCCAGCTATCTTTTTTATCAGGGATATAGGAAAAAATGATTAAAATCCATGGGGTTGTCCAGATTTTAACTTTGGGAAGGCATGGGATCTATAATATTGTTGTCCCAAAGAGGACAAGATTTTATAGGTGTTGTCCCTTTACGGACAAACAGTTATAAACATCTGGAGCCTAAAAACATCTTGGGATGATGTCTTTATCCTAATAGGGATGGCCTGTTTTTCCCGTAATTCAATTTTCACATGAGGTCAGGACTTGAAAAATCAATTTGTGTTAGGATAAAAATATGGGAAAATTGCGGGCGTCTTTTTTTGTTTTAGTCTTATTCTTGATTACTGTCCCCTGCGCCTATGCAATACAGTTAGACAATAAGCTGCCGTCTTTTTCTGACCGCTCTCCATTAGTCCTCGTTATTCTCCCTGTAGAGAATATCCCTGCAATGTATGAAAAATTCCTTCCTCTTAAAGAGTATCTGGAGAAGGCAATATCGCGGAAGATTCTTCTAAAGGTCGCGCAGAATTATCAGGAAGCTATAGATGCAATTGGCAATGGCCAGGCGCATATTGCATATCTGGACCCGTCCGCATACTGTGAAGCTAAAAATAGGTATAAGGTTGTGCCTATTGCAAAGGCTATACTTGATGGAGCAGCCGCCTATAGAAGTGTCATTGTAGCAAGAAAGGATTCTCCTGTTAACAAGATTATTGAGGTTAAAGGCAGAAGGCTGGCTCTCGGAAATATCTGGTCCTCCTCCTCTTATCTCATACCTGCGGTAATGTTTAAAGAACTCGGCATCAGTCTGAAGGAATTTAGAGCAGTAGATTATCTTGAACACGAGGACCGGATTGCGCTTTCGGTCCTTTCTAAGAAACACGATGTGGGCGGGTTGAGTGAACGTGTTGCGGTCAAGTATATTCCTGACGGCCTGAAGATTATAAAGACCTCAGAGGCAATACCTCAGTATTCTTTATGCGCATATTCAGGCCTGCCTGAGGAGCTGCGCAATAAGATAAAACAGGCGCTTCTCTCTTTGACCCTCCGGAGAAATCCTGAAGTGATAAAGGCGATGAAGGGGATAAATGGATTTTCATCAGTAGAGGACAGGGATTTTGACGTCGTGAGAGTGATGATTAGGAACCTTACAGGGAAAAATTATCTTGAGTATGGCAGGAATTCCATGAAGGTTGCGATTCTTCCTCTTTATTCCGCAATAACCCTTTTTGACAGGTTTGACCCGCTCATGAGATATCTTAGCCGGAAAACAGGATATGAATTCAAACTCGTAATTCCAAAAGACTTTGAGGATTTTTTTGATATCGTGAAGCAGGGGAAGGTGGACTTTTCTTATTCAAATCCATACATATATATCCAGCTTGCGGATAAAGGATTTCTAACGGCTTTTGTCAATACTGTTTTACAGGAGAGCGGCGATATTTTCAGAGGCATCATAATAACCCATAAAGACAGCCCTATTAGAACGCTTAAGGACCTGAAGGGGAAGAAGGTCATGGTCGTCTCTTATAAGTCGGCAGGCGGCTTTCTGGCACAGAAACTCTTTCTTTCCGAGAATAATATTGATGTTTCTAAAGACCTTTCCATAATAGACGGGAAGCGGCAGGAAGAGGTAATACTGAATGTATACAGAAAAAATGTTGACGCCGGTTTTGTGAGAGAATCCGCATTGGATGTGCTTGAAGAAGAGATAGACCTCGGGAAGATACGGATACTCGCAAAAACGCCGTATATAGCGAACTGGCCCTTTGCGGCGGCAAAGAATACGGATGAAAAAATGATTGCTCTGGTGCAAAGATACTTGCTTGAACTCAAAGGCGGTGAAATACTCAGGGCGGCGCACTTAACAGGATTTAAACCGGCAAGCGATAAGGATTTTGATACCCTCAGGGAATGGATACATAAGCATGACAAGTAGGTTAAGTCTCGGGTTGAAGTTCTCTATTGCGGTAATCGCTCTGATTATTTTTACTATGCTTGGCGTGGCCACACTGATAATTAATTACCAGAAGGAATCATTGAAGCAGAGCGCTTTTGAGGGCAATCTTGCAATGACCAAAAATCTTGCTCATGACGCTGTTGAATCACTTCTTATTTTTGACCCGCTGAGGCTTGATGAGCTTGTGAAAACGGTATTTGAGGCTACGGCATGTAAATATGCAATGATAGCGGATAAGGAAGGAAATATCGTAGCGCATACCAGGAGACACATGCTGGGCTCAAGGCTTGCTCGCACAGATAATGCGACGGCGAAAGATTATAAGTTTTTTAAAGAATCAGTACGGGAATATATTTATGAAAATGAAGCGGTAAAGGAGTTTTCTTATCCTGTTATTATCGGCAATGAGGTCCTCGGAGTTGCAACTATTGCCTACTCGCTTAGTACGATGAATACTGTAATTGACGACAGGTTAAAGAACCTGAAAAAATATATTTACATGATTACCGCTATAATGTTGGCTGCCGGTATAGCAGGGGCATTTATAGTTTCTAACATTTTGACAAAACCGCTTAAGAGGCTCAAGGCTAAAATGCTTGATATCCAGACCGGCAATCTCAATGTAGAAGTAGAAAACCCGAGACTTGTTGCGTGTTGGAAAAGACTTAATTGCAAAAAGACAGATTGCCCTTCTTACGGAAAGCTGAGATGCTGGGCAACAGCCGGAACCTTCTGCCGTGACAAAGTGCAGGGACAGTTTGCCCAGAAGATTGGAGATTGTAGAAAATGTGTTGTTTACAAGGAATCATGCGGTGACGAGATTAACGAGTTTGTGGAGGTTTTTAATCAGATGGTGAAAGACCTAAAATATAATCTTCAGGAATTGGAAAAGGCAAATTCAGAGAAAGCGAGAATGGAGAGGCTGTCGGCGCTCGGTGAGATGGCGACAACCGTAGCCCACGAGATCAAGAATCCTCTGAATGCCATAAAGATAGCGACGTCTTATCTGAAGAATAATTTCCACGGAGCCATTCTTACGGAGTTTCTTTCCATAGTAGAAGAAGAGGTGTCAAGGCTTAACGATATCTCTTCCAATTTCCTCGGGTTTTCAAAGCCTGAACCCATCAACCTTAAGACTTGCGATATTAACGCCTTAGTGGAATCAACGGTTAATCTAATCAGGCAGGAGGCTGCCGAGAAAAATATTGAGATAGTGGCGCTGCTTGATAGGGGTCTGCCCCTGGCGCCGTGCGACTATTCAAGAATCAAGCAGGCGCTTCTTAATCTGCTGCTTAACGCTCTGGAAGCTTCAAAGGCTGGAGATACAGTGGAGATTACTACTTGGAATGAAGGCCCCTTTATAAGCATAATAGTAGAAGACACAGGCCAGGGCATAAGCAGCGAAGATATGGAAAATATCTTTAAGCCGTTTTTTACCACAAAGACCCGGGGGTCGGGGCTGGGCCTGGCAATTATTGACCGGATAGTAAAGGAGCACGGCGGAGACATAGAGGTTGACAGCGAGGTGGGGAAGGGGACGAAGTTCACAATAAAACTGAAGGTGTATGAGTATGCAAAAGCATAATGTGCTTGTCGTAGACGACGAAAAGAATATACTTAAGGTTGTTTCCATGACCTTAAGGAAGAAGAATTACAATGTAGATACTGTGCGCTCTTCTGAAGAGGCGATAGAGAAATTCAACAACAATTCATATGCACTCATAATAACGGATATCAAACTGCCCGGGAAGACCGGTATAGACCTGCTGGAGTACGTTAAATCAAGAGAGCCCGACGTCCCTGTCATCATGATAACCGCATTCGGCACGATTGCGAATGCGATAAATGCCATGAAGAAAGGCGCCTTTAATTATCTTACAAAGCCGGTCAATACAGATGAATTGCTTAATGTGATGAAAGAGGCTATTGAAAAGTATGAGCTGAGAAATGAAAACATTTCTCTTAAGTCAGAACTTAAGCAGAAGTATATGTTCAGCAATATCATAGGCAAGAGCGCTCCGATGCAGGAAATATTTGATACCATCCGCATGGTCTCAAAAACGCACGCAAATATACTTATCGTTGGAGAAAGCGGTACAGGGAAGGAACTTGTTGCGCGGGCAATACATTATGATTCAAACAGGGCGGAAAAACCCTTTGTCACAATAGATTGCGCTGCTATTCCCTCAGAGATAATGGAGAGCGAACTCTTTGGCCACGAAAAGGGCGCCTTTACCGGCGCTCACGAGAGAAAAATCGGGCTGTTGGAGCTTGCGCATAACGGAACTGTTTTTCTTGATGAGATTGGCGAGCTTGAAATAAATCTCCAGAAAAAGCTGCTGCGTTTTCTTCAAGAAAGAGAAATACTAAGAGTTGGGGGCGGGAGCAGGATTAGTTTGAATGTGCGGGTCATAGCCGCTACAAATAAAAATCTGGAAGAGGAAGTAAAGGGAAAAAGATTCAGGGAAGACCTTTTTTACAGGCTTAATGTGGTAACAGTCAAGATTCCTTCCCTGAGAGAGAGGATTGATGATATTCCTCTTCTTGCGAATCATTTTCTTGAGCAGTTAAATAAGATAGAGGGAAAGCTGATAACGGGCTTTGAGGATAATGTTACGGATGCTTTTTCCGGATATGATTGGCCCGGGAATGTAAGGGAATTGGAGAACGTCGTAGAAAGGGCGTATGTTTTATGTCCGAATGTTACCATAAGCCTTAAATATTTGCCTTCCAGGCTTATTAATCTTGCGCATGAAAAAGGGGAACTATTTGACCGGATGAATCTGTTGGATACAGAGAAGCGGCTGATAATCCAGGCATTAACCCAGACCGGGTGGAATCAGAGCAAGGCGTCAGTGATACTCGGAATTTCAAGGAAACAGCTTATGACCAAGATAAAGAATCATGGTATAACAGCCGGATAGAATCAGAACTCGGTTCCTTTTCTTGCCATTATCCGCTTGGAGTATAGCTTTAAGTTTAACTTTAAGTAATGCACGGCGAGGGCTAAACATGATGAAACGCCGGGGATTAAGACCTGAATAAATGCAGCAATGAGAAGACAGCCTTCCTCCATAAAATACTGCCGCTTTTTACCAATCACCTCAGAGATTGGTTTAATGTTTTGCCCGGCATAAAATAGTTAAAGAAAGGCTTTAAGCCGCATATCAGGATTTTACCCATTTCTTCTTCAGTTCTTTGAGTTTATTTAGCGCATCTTCAGGAGACAGTTCTTCCATATCCGTGTTCATTAACTCAGACAGCAGGGAATCCTCTCTTGCGCCAAAGAGGTCCAGCTGAACGGCGCCCTTTTTATGTTTGTACGATGCGAATTTAGGTTCGCCTGTCTCATTTAATTCTTCCTTTTCAAGATTCGTAAGAACCTCTTTTGCCCTGAGGATTACTTCGGATGGAAGCCCCGCAAGCTGAGCGACCTGAATCCCGTAGCTCTTGTCGGCAGAACCTTCTTCAACCTTTCTTAGAAATATTATCTCATCTCCCCATTCCTTAACAGACACATTGTAGTTCTTTGCGCCTTCAAGTATGATTGCAAGCTCGGTAAGTTCGTTATAATGAGTGGCAAAGAGAGTCCTGGCCTTTATTGTTTTATCTATGTATTCTGCGACTGCCCAGGCAATGCTGATGCCGTCAAAGGTGCTTGTGCCTCTTCCGACCTCGTCTATGATTAAAAGGCTTTTTGATGATGCATTGTGAAGTATGTTCGCTGTCTCTATCATCTCAACCATGAAGGTGCTCTGTCCCTTTGTTATAAAGTCGGACGCCCCTATTCTTGTGAATATTCTGTCAACTATTCCTATCCTGGCCTTTGAGGCAGGAACGAAGCCTCCAATCTGCGCCATAAGGACTATCAGGGCTATCTGCCTCATGTATGTTGATTTTCCCGCCATATTGGGGCCTGTGATTATCATAAGCCTTTGTTTTTCATTATCCAGATAAATACTGTTGGGAATAAACCGCTCCTCTCCGGGAATCCTTTCAAGCACTGGATGCCTTCCGTCTGTTATCTCAATTATCCCGCTCTCGTCTATCTGCGGCTTTGCATAATTATGCCTTTTTGCCACAACCGCCAGTGATGTAAGAAAATCTGCGGCTGCAACGGCATGGGCTGTCCTTGCCAGGTTCGGAGACTCTTTCTGAGCCTCATTCAGTATCTCATTGAAGGCCTGATACTCAAGGTTTTTCAGCCTTTCCTCTGCGCCTATGACCTTTGACTCATATTCCTTAAGTTCAGGCGTTACAAATCTTTCTCCGCTGACAAGAGTTTGTTTTCTGACGTAATGCTCGGGAACCTGGTCCAGGTTTGCATTTGTAATCTCAATGTAATATCCGAATATCTTGTTATACCCGACCTTGAGGGATGAAATTCCTGTCTTCTTTTTTTCGCTCAACTCAAGTTCTGCAATAAAGTCTTTTCCGCTCGCTGCTATTTTCCTCAGACTGTCAATCTCTTTGTTATAGCCGTTCCTGATAATCCCTCCGTCTCTGAGGCTCAGCGGAGGGTTGTCCGTGATGGAAGATTCTATCAACGACTTCATGGAAGAGAATTCAGATATTTCATCCGCTATTGACTTGAGGTATATGTTCTTTGAAGTGAGAAGCGCTTTTTTTATGGAAGGCAGGCGCATAATGGAATTTTTTACTGCTGTCAGGTCTCTTGGATTTGCGCTCTTTGTATCAATCCTGTTTGACAGTCTTTCAATATCCTGCAGCTTCCTGAGATTGCTGCGCAGGGTCTCAATGAGTTCATAGTCCTCAACAAAGTATTCCACTGCGTCCTGTCTTTTGCGTATTTCCTCTATGTCTATGAACGGCCTGAGGAGTAAGCCTCTGAGGTATCTTCCGCCCATCGGAGTCAGCGTCTCGTCAAGGGCCCAGAGAAGGGTGTTATCTTCTGCCCCAACTTTGAGATTATGGATTAATTCAAGGTTTCTCTGCGTGGCGGCGTCAAGAAACATAAAGGACGTCTGGTTTATTGTGGAAATCTTTCTGAAACGCAGATTTTCTTTCTGTGTTTTTTCAAGATAATTTATAAGCGCTCCGGCGGCGGATATTGCAGCGGACAGGCCCTCGCATCCGTAACCGTCCAGAGAGGATACCTTGAAATGCATCAGAAGAATTTTATACGCTTCTGCATAGTCAAAGGCCCAGTCTTCATAAGGTGTGCTGTAAAAGCCCTTGAGCGATTCAGAGTAATGGATATCTTCTCTGAGGGCGTCCGGATATAAAATCTCTTTAGGTTCAAACCTGCTGAATTCGTCTTCAACCGGCTCTAAGGTTTCATAAACAATAAATTCTCCTGTTGATATGTCGGCTGCTGCGATGCCGTGTTTTTTGCCGTCATGAAAGAAACTCAGGATATAGTTGTTTTCTTTTGAATATTCGGGTGTGTGCGTCCCCGGTGTTATTATCCTTACCACGTCCCTCTGGATTATTCCCTTTTCTGCGCCCTTTGCCTCTTTGGCGTCTTCCAGCTGCTCGCATATTGCGACCTTGTGCCCTGCCTTAATCAGTTTTGTTATATAGGTCTCCGAGGCGAAATGCGGGATGCCGCACATCGGAACAGGCTCTTCCTTTGATTTATCTCTTGACGTCAGGGCTATCTGAAGTATCTTTGCCGCAGTCTTTGCGTCCTCGCCGAACATCTCATAAAAATCTCCGAGCCGGAACATAAGGATGCAGTCCTTATATTTCTCTTTGATGCTTGAGTATTGTTTCATTACAGGGGTCAGTTCAGACACGGGTTAATTCCTTTTATATATTATTCCGCACTTGATGCGGAATCCAGTTTTTTAATTTAGACAACTGTCAATTATACTACAAACATGGTGCATACACCCAAACCCTTCCGCCGTCTCTTGTCTCATCGATCCTCTTTACGAGTCGTTTCTTATAAAGATTCAAAAGCCGTGTCCCGCTTGTGTTTGCAGGGAGCTTTAATGCGGTAGAAAGGTCTCCTGCCGTAATCTTGCCTTTTTTGGTTATTAAATCCAAAGTCTCCTGAAGATAGTTATTCAGATTTCCAATAATGGCTTGCTTACCGTCACGAGTCGCAGCCATCACGGCAAGGTCTTTTCTTTCAAGCGCAACCTCTATGTTTTCTTTCTGGTTCTCATTAATGCCTGATAACACAATATGCTTATCTCCATACTCGCCACTAATGAGCCTTGAGATAAGCTTTGCAACAATCTCGTCAGCACATGAATAATCAATCACACCAATCTTTGAGAAATCAAGGGCGACTACTTCTCCCTCTTTTTCACCCGCAATATCCCTTTCAATCCTCTTCCTTATCACCTGTCCCGAATTCCGCGTGACAAGATCAGCAGAGCCGTTCTTCAGTTCTTCCTTGAGGAGCTTATAGAGGTCGTATTTAATCATTGTTAAAATCTAATCCCCAAATACCTTCTCATACCTATCCTCAGTCCACTTCCATATCGAGACATCATATTTATCCGAAGCGTTTATCTCCGAAGGCTTATATCCATGATCATGGGCTATTTCTCCGAAAGCTCTCTTGGCCTCTTTCAGAGAATTGAAATAATTAACTTCACTGGTCATGCCTCTGTCGACTACCACAACCAGATATTTTGCAATTACAGGTTGTAACAAATGACTGGTGGTAACCCCAACATATGTCTTGCTCACGATTAACCTCAACTTAAAATATTTCTCAAGTTTATTTGTTATAGATTGATGATTCTTCCATAAGAACCATTTCTTTTTGCCGCTTGGTAATCTCAATAACGCGTTCAGAAGAAATTATATTATGCCAGAACTCTTTTAGTTCGTTCTGTGGCATTTCATCAATAAAACGGAAAGTAGATCTCAATAAATAGTCTCTATCCTTTTCAAAAGCAATCCAGTGTCTTCCAGCACTCTCGGCAGCAGCACCAGTTGTGTTTGACCCAGCAAAAAAATCAAGCACAGTATCACCAGGATCAGTTAAAAATTGGATAAAAAAGGCCGGAAGTTTTTCAGGGAATCTTGCCGGATGAGCTTTTACGCCAACAGTTGTACAATAACGCATGTACTGCGAATTGCTCTCTGTGTTGGGAATTTGTAATAGATTTGGGGGGATTGCGCCTCCATTATTGTTTGCAAATCTGCTGCTTATGTCGTGCCCCGATGGCCTCTTTTTAGGGCGATAGAACCGTTCACTGTCCTGTATTAATTTCTTCATTCGTTCAGAATATGGCGCAAGAACATTCCTAACATCAGCCTTCGGGAAATCGGTTTTTGAAAGCCACCAGATGGTATTGACTGAATCTTTCGCACGTATTTTCCGCTTGTTAACCCATTCGATAGGTGAGGGCAACTTGGCCGGATTATGCCAGAAAAACTCCTCAGCCAACCTGAAATCATGTTCCTCGCACAATCGCATCAGGACTTTAAAATTATAGAGTGATCGCACAGGTCTGCCGCTTTCATATGCACCGCCTAAATCAAGCACAAAACTGCCTGTCGGCTTCATCACGCGCTTAACAGATTCGGCGAAACCAAGCAGCCAATCTACATAGTTCTCCTGGTTTTCATTCCCATATTCTTTTTGCCTTTGTAGCGCAAATGGGGGCGATGTAATAACTAAATCCGCAGACTCATCTGCAAGTTCGGCTAAGAGATGTAGAGAGTCACCTATATATGCTTTTCCAAATTGAGTGACATAAAGCGGTTCAGAAATCGTGGTTAACATTTTAATATTCCTCCAAGTTGTAAACCCAGCTATCTATAACCTTCCACAAAACTGTAACGGCAAAATAAACTTCAGGATCATGGCTGCGCAATGCTTCAATTCTATTTATATATTTTTCTTTATCTTGAGTCCCTAATATATATGCAATCCATTGGCGCGCGTTATCATCCACCATAACACGGATAAGATCATCAACATCTATATTCCCAGATTTACTCGCAGCCCACGCAATTCCGGCACGTTGGTCGTCATGGGAAGAAGGAAGTTTCGAAGTAATATTTTTTGCTGCAATTTCGTATATCTTGCGTAATGCCCGAGCGGCTTCGATTCGTATTGGTGTGGATAATTCCATAAATGATTGAATAAGCGCATCCGCGCTCTCAGCTTGCTTTAATTCGCCTAAAGCCCACGCTGCACCTGCTCTGATTTCGGGATGCTGGTTTTTATCTAAAAGCACAGAGGTTAGTATTCTCTGAGAATCGGGCAAATTAATTTCGCCTAAAATAATGACTGCTTCCAGTCGGTGTTCTAAATATTCATCATGAAGTGTTTGCTTGATAAAATCTATTCCTATATTTTCACTCAAACGTGCAAGTCCGGCAGCAGCTTCCAATCTAACATAAATATGCTCTTTCGTATCATTAAGTCGCTCATTTAAAGTTTGCACAATAGAGCTACCTTCAAAATAAGATATTGCCTTTGAAGCAGTATACCGATCAGTTACTGATGATGAACGAAGCATTTTGAGAAACGTCTCTACTGATACAGCAGATTGGCATGTAAAAACTGGGGTGACATTAATTACTGAGGCGACAATTTGCCCTGCTAGTACATCGTCGCCTTGCTTAACTAATGGTTGCAGATTCAGATTTTTCTTTTCAAGTCTTAGTGAGATTATACGACCATCATCCTTGCGTTTCAATTTCAAACTTGAAGATGTTATCTCGATTACAACAGCTTCTGACTTGGAAATTGCACACGGCCAAGTGACACGCAGCTCGAACCCTTCGCCTGCGCCTTTTGGTTTCTCAACGATTACTTTCTTTTCATCAAACGCCTTTTTAAGTTGATAAACCTTAATATATTGGATTAATGGTTCAGCTTTCCAATCTATTGGTGATTCGCCTATTTTTTTGCATATTGAAAGAGCAACAATATCACGGTCATTAAGTCCTCGGTCCCATCCACGTTCCGAGTCGGATATGGAATGGGACATGCTTATTTCCAATTTAGTTTTTGCACGTGCTTCAACACGTGTTGCGCATTTTAAGCAAAGAATATCGGGGACGCGTAACCGTTTAATTTTGATGTTCTTCCAAATTTT
>MNVK01000007.1 GCA_001871685.1 Nitrospirae bacterium CG1_02_44_142 | reverse complement strand
CCGAGGCTGTTGTGTCAACGCCCACATGCGGCCCGTGTCTCGGCGGACACATGGGAATACTTGCAAAAGGCGAAAGAGCGCTTGCAACAACCAATAGAAACTTTGTAGGGAGGATGGGACATCCAGAAAGCGAGGTGTATCTTTCAAACCCGGCAGTTGCCGCGGCATCGGCAGTTCTGGGAAGAATCGGAACGCCGGAGGAATTAGGATTATAAGATTTAAGAACTACAACAACGCCTAATACGCTTTAACCTCTCCGTAATTACTCAAGCCGAGAAAAATATAACTTGACTTTTAAAATTCTCGTGCTAAAATATAGGCGTGCTTAAAAGAACGCTTCTTAAAGAGATAGAGAGCCATCTCTCCAAAAAAGAAATAACAATAATTGTCGGCCCGCGGCAGGCGGGAAAAACCACACTTATGCTGTTTCTTGAGGACAAACTAAAAAGAAAGGCACAAAGGACGCTATTTTTGAATCTGGACATAGAGGAAGACAGGCAGTTTTTTATTTCGCAATCGAAATTAATATCAAAGATAAATCTGGAAATCGGCACAAAGAATGGATATGTATTTATTGACGAAATCCAGAGAAAAGAGGATGCCGGACTATTTCTTAAAGGACTTTATGACCGCAATCTGCCGTATAAATTCATCGTATCTGGCTCGGGCAGCATGGAACTCAAAGAAAAAATTCACGAATCCCTTGCGGGAAGAAAACAGGTTTTTGAACTGACAACCCTCAGCTTTGATGAATTCGTAAACTATAAAACCGGTTACAAATATGAAAACACCCTCAATAAATTTTTTGAGCTGGATACGGACAGGACATCCAATCTTCTTGAAGAATATCTTAATTTCGGCGGCTATCCGAGAGTGGCGCTTGAAGAAGAGATAAAAGAAAAAAGAAAGGTAATAGACGAAATCTTCCGCAGCTATATTGACAGAGACATCGCCTCTTTTTTGAGAGTGGAAAAACTTGAAGGCTACTCACAGTTAATCCGCATACTCTCAGCCCAGACAGGCAATATGGTCAACTACAATGAGCTATCCAATACGCTCGGCATCTCCATGCCCACAATCAAAAACTACCTCTGGTATGCGGAAAAGACCTTTATAATTCAAAAAATCACTCCTTACTTCAGGAACATACGGAAAGAAATTACAAAGTCTCCGGTTTACTACTTTCATGATATCGGGCTGAGAAATTATGCAATAGGTATGTTCGGCATGCTCAGCCAGTCGTCTGACTTCGGATTTCCTTTTGAAAATTTTATCCTGAATCTCCTCAAGGAAAAAATCAGATTCACAGGCGCAAACATCCACTTCTGGCGCACAAAAGACGGCGCAGAGGTAGACTTTATCATTGATTATCGGGCAAAACAGATTCCGGTAGAAGTAAAGTATAAAAAACTCAGCAAACCTGAAACATCCCGCTCATTTTTAAGCTTTATAAAAAAGTATGCTCCAAAAAATGCTGTCGTAGTTAATCTCTCGTTGAATGCTGTTGAGCATATAGGAAAAACAACCATCCACTTTCTGCCATTTTATCGGTTGCAGAAAATGCTTTAAAAAGTTTCTAAGAAATGGTTTTTTGTCTTCTAAATCGTCTTATTTATATGTAAAATAACTATATGTTTAAGAAAGGGAAACTATGACGCCTGAAGAACGGCTGAAACAACTTGGCATTGAACTGCCAGCGGCTCCAAAGCCCCTCGGCTCGTATGTGCCGTTTGTGAGAACAGGCAATCTTGTTTTTCTGAGCGGCGTATTGCCTTTAGTGGAAGGCAAACTTCCAAGAGAAGGCCGGGTTGGAGAGAAGGTGACTGTTGATGAAGCAAGGGAAGATGCGCGCACAGCAGCCATCAACGCCCTGGCGATTTTGAAATCACATCTTGGAACCCTAAATAAAATCAGGCGGTGTGTAAAGATAACGGGTTATATTTCATCAGCGCCCGGTTTTACGGAACAGCCGAAGGTCATGGACGCTGCTTCTGATTTCATATTTGAGATATTCGGCGAAGTAGGAAGACATGCGAGAGCGGCAGTGGGGGCAAATGTCCTTCCTCTTAATTCACCTGTTGAACTTGAATTTATCTTTGAGGTTTCATAGCTGAAAATCTAACCGTGCTGTATTTGTTGTAAAATTTAATAATTGGTAAATTCTATGGCAAGACCTTTTGTTGTAATAATTGGAAGGACCAATGTCGGCAAATCTACCCTCTTTAACAGGATGATCGGTTCTTCTGCGGCTATTGTTGAAGATGTGCCTAACGTCACCAGAGACAGGAACTATATGGAGGCTGTATGGGAAGACAAGGCCTTTATTGCAGTTGACACAGGAGGCTTTTACACCGAGCCTTTAGGGGACATCTCAAAGCAGATGAAGGAGCAGGCAGCGTTTGCAATTGAAGAGGCAGACGTCATAATACATCTCCTTGACGGCAAGGCAGGCCTTACTCCTGATGACATTGAACTCTCAAAAACATTACGGGCTTCAGGCAAAAAGATATTATGGGTTGTGAATAAGATAGACACTCCTAAGAGAGAAGACAGGCTCTATGATTTCTATGCCTTAGGCGCTGATGAACTCCTTCCTGTATCAGCTGCCACAGGTTATGAATTCGGAGAACTCATGGACCGGATTGCCTCGCTTCTGCCTCAATTAAGCAAAGAGGAATCAGCCTATCCCCGGATTGCTATTGTCGGAAGGCCTAATGTAGGCAAGTCAACGCTTGTAAACGCGCTCCTTGGCAAAAAGAGGATGATAGTGAGTCCTGTGCCGGGAACTACGCGGGATGCAGTTGACTCTGTCTGTTTATACTATAAAAATAAATATCTGATAATTGATACGGCCGGCATAAGGAAAAAAGGCAAACTCGGATTTTCTATTGAAAGGTTTTCAGCGGTAAGAGCAATAAGAAGCATAGAGAGATGCGACATCGCCCTCATCGTTCTTGACGCCTCCGACGGAATAACAGAACAGGACCAGAAAATTGCGGGCATTGTTGAAAGCTGCGCAAAGGGCGCCATATTCCTTCTTAACAAATGGGACCTTGTGCACGAGCCGGAAACTGCCTATAAAAAAATTGCTGCGGAGCTGCTGAGGGAAATGTGGTTCCTGAATTATGCGCCAATGATTTCAGTGTCAGGCATGGAAAAGAAAAGGATAACGAAAATATTTCCTGTGATTGATGAAATAATTGCTGAAAGAAAAAAGAGGATACCGACACCGGAGATAAACAGATTCATAAAGGACGTTACTTCAGGCGTCCCTCTGTCTCTGTATAAAGGCAGGAGGGTAAAGATTCATTATATGACGCAGATAGGAACAGAGCCGCCGGCATTCGTAATTTTCAGCAACTATCCTGCGGGAATAAAAGGCTCATACATAAGATATATTGAAAAACGTCTCAGGGAAAGATTTTCATTCAGAGGCACGCCGGTGAGGATATATAAGAAAGCAAAGAAATGAAAAAGGAGACAGGATGCAGGACCTTATTGGGAAAGAGGTAGAAGTTTTAGCCTTGGAAACTACCTACAAAGGCAAGCTGATTGAAATCGGAGAAACAGAAGTTTACCTCCAGGCTGAGTCAGGCTGGATAATGATACCTGTGGAAAAAATAATCTCCATAACTGAGAAAGAGGATTAATTATGCCATTCACCGATTCACCCACTCTACCTATTCACCTTTATCCACCCATATCTCCTAATGAAAATTGAACAAGCGCCACTGCTGAAATTGCCGCTGTCTCTGCACGAAGAATGCGTTTTCCTAATGATACAGTAATCAAACCTTTAGAGACTGCGAGATTAACTTCCTCCTTTGAAAATCCGCCTTCGGGGCCGACTGCAATAAAACAGGGATTAGGGTTTTGGGATTGGGGATTAGTAAAAACAGGGATTGGTTGATGGGGATTAGGGGTTGGTTTATCACTAATCCCTAACCCCCAGTCCCCAACCCCCTTTTGAATTGCTTCCTTTAAAGGCAATCCGCCCTCTTCCCAGAAGATAAAACCCCTTAACCCCTCCCGTCCTCCCCTTAAGTTAAGGGGAGGTGAAGGTGGGGTTATGTTATTAATAAAATTTGAAAATTCCATCGGCTCATGCACAACAGGGATTATTGTCCTTCCGCTCTGCTTTGACGCCTCTTCTGCAATCTTTCTCCACCTGTCAACTTTTCTCGTATGCCTTATCTGGCTTCTCTCTGTAATGGCAGGGATGATTTCTTTAACGCCGAGTTCTGTCGCCTTCTGGATAACCATATCCATCTTTTCTCCTTTGAGAATCCCCTGAACAAGTATTAGATTAAGAGGCGATTCGGCATTGAGAGAAATCTGCTTTAACAAATCTATGACTACTTTTTTATTTTCAATCCCTGTGATTTTAGATTTATAGAGGCTCCCCTCGCCGTCAAAGACCTGAAGCTCATCGCCCGCGCTGCACCTCAGCACGGATATAAGATACCGCGCCTTCTCGCCGGATAAGGTTATCCTGTTTTTTTGTATTTCTTTTTTCGGAATGATAATGCGCACTCTACGTCTTCGTCCCTGCAAACAAGTCCTTCAGCTTTTCTTTGAACCCCTTTGAAACCTCATCACCGTTTATCTTTGCAAATTCCTCAAGGAGTTCTTTCTGCCTCTGGGTAAGGTGCCTGGGAACCTCTATATTCACAATCACAATCTGATCTCCGCGCTGATGACTTCCGATTCTTGGCATCCCCTGGCCTTTAAGATGAAAGGCCTTGCCTGAGGGCGTGCCCTGAGGAATCTTTAAATTTGTAACGCCGTCAATGGTCGGAACTTCAATCTCAGCGCCGAGCGCGGCCTGAGGAAAAGAGACAGGCACTTTACAGTATAAAGTCATGCCCTCTCGCTTAAAGAACTGATGCTCTTCAACGCTCAGGAAAATATACAGGTCGCCGGGAGGCCCGCCGTAAAGCCCAAGCTCTCCTTCTCCCGACATCCTTAGTTTTGAATCTGTATCAACACCCACAGGAATCCTGACGTTGAGTTCCCTGTATCTTTTAACCCTGCCCTGCCCTTTGCATGTTTTGCACGGGTCTGTGATAATCCTGCCTTCACCGTTACATTTGCCGCATGTCTTGGAAACACTGAAGAACCCCTGCTGGAATCTGACCTGTCCTGAGCCTTTGCAGTTAGGGCATGTCATCGGAGCTTTCCCCTGCGCTGCGCCTGTTCCCTTGCAGTCAGCACAGTTTTCCCATCTTGGAATCTCAATATTTTTTTCGGCGCCAAATGCCGCTTCCATGAGTGTTATATCAATATCATATCTGAGGTCATTGCCCTTTGCAGGCCGTTTTCTTCGCGGTCCCGTGAATGTGCCGAAGAAATCTCCAAAGATGTCTTCAAATACCTCGCCAAAACCTCCCCCAAAAGGACTGTACCCGGCGCCGGCTCCCTCTGCAGTTCCAAACCTGTCGTAGTTAGCCTTTTTCTCAGGGTCTGAGAGACATGTGTATGCCTCATTTATCTCTTTAAATTTTTCCTCGGACTCTTTATTGCCCTGGTTTCTGTCCGGATGGTGTTTCATAGCAAGCTGTCTGAAGGCTTTCTTTAGGTCAGCCGCAGAAGCATCTCTTGATATCCCAAGGATTTCATAGTAATCTTTCATATTCAGTAGACAGTAGACAGTAGACAGTAGTCAGTAGTCAGTAGTCAGGGAGTCTTTTGCCTTTCCCTGTATGCTGTCTACTTCATGCTGTCTACCTGTTTTAACTTCCCTTCTTATCCTTATCTACATCCTCAAATTCAGCTTCAACAACATCCTCTTCCGAAGGTTTTGCGCCTGAGGCTCCTGCTTCAGCTCCTCCGCCAGAGGCGGATGCCTGCTGGTCCCCGGCTCCTCCGCCAGAGGCGGATGATGAGGATTTATATATATGCTCCGCAAGTTTGTGAGACGCCTTCATAAGGCTTTCAACAGAAGATTTTATCTCAGATGCGTCAGCGCTTGAGTCCTTTGCCTTCCTGCACCTTTCAACCGCATCTTCAACATCCTTTTTCTCTGATTCGCTCAACTTGTCTCCATATTCCTTTAGAGATTTCTCCACGCTGTATAACATCGTATCAGCCTCGTTCCTGGCCTCGGCGAGTTGTTTCTTATTTCTATCTTCTTCTCCATGAGCCTCAGAATCACGCGTCATCTTTTTCACTTCATCCGGGCTAAGCCCGCTTGAAGCGGTTATCCTTATGGACTGTTCTTTTCCTGTGCCAAGGTCTTTGGCAGAGACATGAAGTATGCCATTTGCGTCAATATCAAAAGTTACTTCTATCTGCGGGATACCCCTCGGCGCAGGCGGAATGCCTATAAGCTCAAAGTTTCCAAGCAGCTTGTTGTCCGCCGCCATTTCTCTTTCTCCCTGACATATCTTGATTGTAACAGCAGGCTGGTTGTCTGATGCTGTTGAGAATGTCTGGCTTTTTTTGGTCGGGATTGTAGTGTTCCTTTCTATTATCTTTGTGAATATCCCGCCGAGCGTTTCAATGCCGAGAGACAAAGGCGTAACATCAAGCAGAAGCACCTCTTTGACGTCTCCTTTCAGCACTGCGCCCTGTATTGCCGCTCCGACAGCAACAACCTCATCAGGGTTAACTGTCTTATTGGGCTCCTTCCCAAAAAAGCCCTGAACAGTCTGCTGAACCTTTGGCGTCCTGGTCTGTCCTCCGACAAGAAGAACTTCATCTATATTTGAAGCGGATAAATTTGCGTCGTTAAGCGCATTCTTGCAAGGCCCGGTTGTATTCTCTATGAGCTCTCCTGTCAGCTGCTCAAATTTCGCCCTTGAGAGTTTCATCAAAAGATGTTTCGGGCCTGTTGCGTCCGCTGTAACAAACGGAAGGTTTATCTCTGCTTCCATTGCAGTTGAAAGGTCAATCTTGGCCCTTTCAGCGGCTTCTTTAAGCCTCTGCAAAGCCATCTTATCATGCTTGAGGTCAATGCCCTGCTCTTTCTTGAACTCTTCCACCATCCAGTCAATAACCTTGATGTCAAAATCATCTCCGCCCAGATATGTATCGCCGTTTGTGGACTTAACCTCAATTACGCCTTCTCCTATTTCAAGAATGGATACGTCAAATGTGCCGCCGCCTAAATCATAAACAGCAATCTTTTCCTCTTTTTTCTTATCCATGCCGTAAGCCAAAGAGGCGGCTGTCGGTTCATTGATTATCCTCAGGACATTAAGCCCGGCTATCTTCCCTGCATCCTTCGTAGCCTGACGCTGGCTGTCATTAAAATAAGCAGGCACTGTTATGACGGCGTCATTTACAGCCTCTCCGAGATAATCTTCCGCAGACTGCTTGAGTTTCTGGAGTATCATTGCCGATATCTCAGGCGGCGAATAACGCTTGCCTCTTATCTCAACATGGGCGTCTCCATTAGGCGCTTCAACGATTTTATAAGGCAGCCGCTTTTTCGCATGTTCAACTTCAGGCGTGTTGTATTTTCTGCCCATCAGCCTTTTGATTGAAGATATTGTGTTTTCAGGGTTTGTAATGGACTGCCTTTTTGCTATCTGTCCCACAAGCCTCTCGCCCTTCTCTGTAAATGCAACTACAGAAGGCGTTGTTCTCATTCCCTCCTGATTCGGTATAACTACCTGCTCGCCTCCCTGAACAACTGCAACAACAGAATTCGTTGTGCCCAGGTCTATTCCTATTGCCTTTGCCATTTATGCTTCCTCCTCTATAATATTTATTTAGTGTCAGTGTTTAGTGTCAGTGTTTCTTCGCCGACACTGTCACTGCGCACTGTCTTTTTCGATACGGCAACCAAAGACGGCCTTAATACCTTCTCTCTGAGCATATAGCCCTTTCTGAATTCTTCCACAACCATGTTTTCATCAATATCATCCCTTTCTACCTGAGTCATCGCATGATGCAGCGAAGGGTCAAACATCTTGCCTGAGGCCTCAATCGGCGAGAGTCCAAATTTATCAATGACCCTGAAAAACTCCTTAAGCGTAATCTCCACTCCCTGCGCAAGCCCTCCGCCAGAGGCGGATGAGGCATCATTTGACGAGTGCTTCACAGCCATCTCAAGGTTATCAATAACAGGAAGCAATTCATACAGCAGAGCTTCATTGCCGTATTTTATTAATTCTTCCTTGTCTCTTGCCACCCGCTTCTTATAATTCTCAAATTCAGCATACAACCTCAGATATTTATCGTTTTCCTGCTGAAGTTCTTCCTCAAGATTAGCTTTTAAATTCCCGGCTTCCGCATCTGCAGCAGCGGCGTTTTCTGCCGCCCCGGCCGCAATACTGCCTGCGGCTTCCTCTGCCGCTTGCAATTCCGGCTCATGAGCCTCTGCGCTTGAATTTTCCTCTGTTAGAGCTTCATTTGTCTTCTTTTTATCTTTATGTTTCACCTATCTCTCCTCCAGCGTCTTTGTTATAAATCTGGCGGCTATATCAATCATTGCCATGGTCTTTGAGTAATCCATCCGTGTCGGCCCTATTACGCCGACACTGCCTACGCGCCTGCTGCCTTCTTTATAAGTTGCCGCCACAAGGCTGAACCCTTTCATCCCTGCCAGAGAATTTTCAGAGCCTATTATGACCTGCACTTCGTCCTTATTGGATTCTGAAAGTTTATCAAGCAGCTTTATAATCAGGTGTTTATCCTCTATTGCCTTTGAAATCTCCTTTATCTTTTCAACGTCTGAAAAATCAGGCAGCCCGAGGACTTCTGAAAATCCGGAAATAAATATATCCCCGTAAGGAGACGAGAGCGCCTCTCTGCATATCTTTATTGACCTTGAAATCAGGGTGTCGCATAATATCTTTTCCTCTGACATTTCTTCCACTATCCTGGAGCGAATCTCGTTAAGTGTGCAGCCGTAAAACTCAGAATTAAGGTATGAGGCTATTCTGTTAAGGTCGCGCTGCGGCAGGTCGAAATCTACATCTACAACCTTATTCTTTACCAGTCCTTCATCCGTAAAAAGGACCGTCACCACATGGCTGCTTCCGTGTTTTAACAGTTCAATCCTGTTAAATGCCGCTGAACCTGCCATAGGAGAAAGCGCCACTCCGAGGTAATGTGAAAAATTGGACAGCCTCTTTATTGTCTCGCTGAGCAGAATATCTACATCGTTTTTAATGGACTTAAGCTCTCTTGTAATCTCATTCAAAAAAACCTTGTTTTCATACTGATGCGCATGGGAACTCAGACAATCAACATAAAATCTGTAGCCTTTATCTGTAGGCACCCTCCCTGCAGAGGTGTGAGGCTGTCTGAGAAACCCCATATCTTCCAGGTCAGACATTATATTTCTTATGGTAGCAGGCGAAAGACAGAAGGCATACTTCTTGGTAATAAACCTGGACCCTACGGGGTCCGGATTATTTATATAGCTCTGCACTATCGCGCAGAGAACCTCTCTGTCTCTTTCATCAAGCATATCTGATACCTCTTGCCGATTAGCACTCTCAACTGGAGAGTGCTAATAATTTACCAAGAAACCGATTGTTGTGTCAAGTATGAGATAAATATTACCATTCCAGTTTCCTCTGCATCAGTTTCTCATACATGCCTTTTGGAAGAAAAGCCTGTTGGTGTATCTCATCGCTGTAGTATTTTGTATTTACCTCAAACTTCCTCCTCATCTCACGGGGAGAAAGACTTTTTGATGCAATAGAGAAGGTCCACCAGTTGCCGGCATACGTTGCAAGCGGAGCAGCATATATGTCAACCACAGGGAATACAGCCTTCATCGTCTCCTGCACCTCTATAACAATGTCTTTATGAAAATGCAGGGATTCTGAAAGGGTCACATAAAATCCGTTCTTGGCAAGACAATTCTTAACAGATGTGAAAAATTCTTTCGTAAAAAGGCTTGATGCAAAACCGATTATATCCGTTGAATCAACTATAACAGCATCAATATCAGAATGCCGTCTTTTGATAAATTCAGCCCCGTCCATGCACTTTATCTCCACACGGGGGTCATCAATATCACATGCCACTGTTGGGAAAAACTTTCTTGAAACATTTATAACCTCTTCATCTATTTCAATGAAATATACCTTTTCCACTGTCTTATGTTTCAGGACTTCCCTGACAGCGCCCCCGTCTCCTCCTCCGATAATAATCACATTTTTAGGGGCGGGATGCGCATGAAGCGCGACATGGGTAAGCATCTCGTGGTAGAAAAACTCATCCCTCTCGGTTATCTGCACAACACCATCAAGGATAAGCATCTTTCCAAAATGCGGATTTTGAATAACCAAAATCTCCTGAAACTTGCTCTTCCCGTTGTAGAGAATATTTTCAACCTCATAGCCGTACTGGATGGGAGCATACGGGTCGCTTTCAAAAAACCTTATCATTTTCCCCCTCCAAAAATCCCCCCTCACCCCCCTTTGCTAAAGGGGGGACGGTGGGGGTTATATCAAAACCGTCTTTGGTATTGAAAACCCGTTGAACTTTGACGCATAGGATATAGTATATGCCCCGCTTGAAAGTATCAGCATCAATCCGCCTATCTCAGGCTCCGGCAGATTTACATTCTTATCAATCACATCAAAACTATCACAGCTCGGGCCTGCAAGTATCCATTTCCTCTTGTGTCTTGCCTGTCTGGAGGCTTCAATAATATAGCTGTAAGTTATGCCGCCTATACTCTCCATCAGCCCGCTAAAGACTCCGACGTCAATATGAAGCCAGTTATCATCTCCCCTGTTTGTCTTGCCTATCACAGAGGCGACAAATATACCCGCATCTCCTATAACTGCCCGGCCCGGCTCTATAAATACTTTTACATCCCTCTGAAATTTTTCACGGATGAGCCTGTCCACATTCTTCTCTATGGCATCAACATCAACAACATTTTTTGTGTATTTTATCGGATACCCTCCTCCGATATTCAACAGGTTCAGCTTTATGCCTTTTTTCTCTGCAATATCCCATAAAACCTTTGCCTTGTCCAGAGCGCTGTTCCAGTTGTATATATTTGTGCATTGCGAACCAACGTGAAAGGTAATGCCGACAGGTCTAAGTCCCTTTTCCCCCGCATAGGAAAGCAGTTCTGCCGCCTGATTAATCTCAACTCCGAATTTTTTGTTTAGAGGCCATTCGCTCCCTTCGTTAGGCACAGAAAGTCTCACATAGACACTACAGCCGGGCAGTAATCCCGCCATTTTATTCACTTCCTCTTCGGAATCATACGCAAAGTAGTTTAACCCGTATGACGCCGCCGCCTTCAAAAACTTAAAAGTCTTGACAGGATTGCTTGTTATGATTCTTTCAGGCTTTACGCCTATTGACGAAAGCAGCTTGAGCTCGCCTTCTGAGGCTATCTCAAAACCCATGCCAAGTTTATCCGCAAGTTTGATTACCTCAATGTCAGGATTTGCCTTAACCGCATAAAAGACCTTTGAATTCCGTATGTTCTGCCCTATAAGAGAGGCTTTTTCCTTTACCTTCTCCCTGTCAATAAGAAGAAAGGGTGTTTCAATCTTTTTCCTGTCAAGGTATTTCAGCGCCTTAAACAGCGTGCTTTTGGAAACAATATCAGTATGGTGTTTTTCTATTTTAAATGTTCTCAGCATAAAATTAATTATAAAACATATCTTAGCTTTTTATACAATTATTTTTCGGTATTCTTACTGATAAATCCGGCAGAGCTTAATTTTATCAATAAAGGTTTTATTTATTCAAAAGCTCCCTAATCCTCTTCAAAAGCTCATGCGGCGAAGCAGGTTTTGATATGAAGTTCAGCCCCTCTTCAAGTATCCCCTTTTTGTGTATGAAGTCAGTGGGATAACCGCTTGAAAAAAGCGCCTTTATATCAGGCTTTATCTTCCTTGCCTCTTCGTAAACCCCTTTGCCGTTTATCTTCGGCATTATCATATCAAGCAGAAGAAGGCTTATACTGTCTTTGTTTTCTCTGAACTTCTCTATGGCTTCTTGTCCGTCAACTGCCTCTATTACTTTATACCCTGCTTCTTCAAGCTCTAACTTCATGAGTTCCCTTACTGCTTTTTCATCTTCTGCAATAAGTATGGTCTCACCCATTCCGGATTTTAGATTTTGAAT
>MNVK01000130.1 GCA_001871685.1 Nitrospirae bacterium CG1_02_44_142 | reverse complement strand
TGGATGGGGCAGAGGGGATAGAAGGCTTCTTAGAGGAGCGAGGCAAGGATGCGGGTTTTGCCGGCATAGGCGGCAGCATAACCTTCGGACTTTGATGCGCTGTCCTGTCCCCGCCTCCCAGACCTATCTCCTCTGCTGTAACAAGCCTCGCAGAAAACGGCTGTCCCCTTTGCTCCTTCTTTGCAGGGGCGATAAAAAGAAGGGACATCGCAAGCAGGTGAATTACCAGAGAGTACGATATGAATCTTTTCTGTATCAACTTAAGTTAGGGCTTTTCTGAAAAAGTTTGCAAAAGAGATTAGCTTTCTTCCATCAGAAGACTTTTCAAGCCAGAGCCTCATTGTTATATTTTATGCCTCAATTTACCCTATGAATGTTTTTATTAAAAAAATTGCATGCGGCAAAATACTTAGAATCAAGTATATTAATGACTGCGCATTAAATGGCCACTCAGGAAGTTTAGATAAAAAACTTGCAGTCTCATGCATTTCTCTAAACAATTTAAAGTTTGGCTCGCTCGGCTCCGAGATTAATTTTTTAAAGAATCTATCCATCTCCCTTGATATTTCTAGTAATTTTTCTTTTTTCCTTGCTTGAAGCAATTTATGAAATTCCAACTGAGGATAAATAAAAAAGAAAAGGACAGAAGCTATGCCTGCGAGATACCATATGATTGTAACTGTTTGAAATCCCCAATAAAAAAAAGTCATAAAAGCAGCGAGAAGATATCCCAAAGAAGTTATGCCTGCAAATATAAGTTGCAGTTTAACGACAAATTGAAGATTAGAATGGTTATATTGGAATATAGAGAAATTTAAAGTACATTTTGCATATCTTGCCATGAAACGAGCTATTAGGAAAACTGTGCTTGCCCCAACTCCCATAACGCAAGATAAAATACCAAATGTAATATAAAATTGAACAGCTGAGTTCCTCGGAAGAGGATTCCCTATCAAAGAAACAGGAGTAAGGAATAATAATATAGCAGTTACAAGGAAAATACTATAAGCGTAAGGTCCCTTATAAATATTGTTGATTTCGCTACGATACCAATCTGACAGATTTTGTTCTGCTTGCATCAATTCAGTAAAGACTTTTTCTTTCTTGTACAAAGTAGAATATGTGTATTGTATTGCCCATGCAATATAGCCCGTAGTAAGGCATTGAAATAAAAATCCAAACACAGTAGCGTTATTACTATAAGATTTTTTTGTAGTTATAAATAGAATCAAAGCCGGTATACCAAAGAATAATATCCATATCTTCCAAGAATGTCTAAGATATGAAAATAAACGATTAAAGTCTATGATAGTCTTCATTCTATAAACCTTTTTAAGTTATGCATATTTTTTACACTGCATAATTCTATTTTTAGATTTTGATGCTAAAAAAGCAAAGGGGTAAATCAATCTCCTGGATAATGAAGGATTATAAAACTTTAGCCACAATTCTCTCACATCTTTACATCCCTTTGTCTTTTTTACTAAAAAGTCATACATTGTATTACCAAATAATTCATACAATGCCCTGTTCGAAAGAGAAGTTTGCAATTTATGCTTAAATTCATTCTGCCACAATATATTGTAATCTATTTTCTCTATTATACTCTTAGAAGCAAGATAACCTGATGTAATAGCATATCTAATCCCAAAACCGAAAAGATAATCCTGGAAACCAGCTGCCTCACCAACAAATATCTTATTCTCTCTAACGGCTGATCCCGCCAAAAAGAAATTTCCGAACCCAGCAAAGTTTTTAATATTTTTGAGTTCGAAATTCTTAATGGTCTTAAACTTCTCAATGGCTTTTTGAAGATATTGACTTCCCATGTTGCATTTCTCAAAAAGAACAGTTGCAAGCGTAGCTCTTTGATTAGAAACTAAAAGATACGCATAACCTTTTGGAGCAATGGCATCATCGAGAACAACCATAGCAGTGTCTTCTAAATTACTAATAAAAGTTATTCCAATCGCTATAATATTACTCATTTGGGGGCCTGTCGCTATAATATCAGCGTCTTTATAATTTAAAGAGGTATTAAATATTATATTAACTCCCAGACTCAGTGCCTGTTTCTTTAAAGAATAATCTAACGTTTCTTTATCTTTTCCTCTTTGTACCAAATAAAATATTGGCTTCAAGGATTTAACCTGCGCATTAGAAGACGGGCCGTAAAAACATCCTTCGTAGAACGGTTTGTGATAGAAATCTGCCACAACGGACATAGTTTTAAGTGATGATAAAACATCTTCATTAGAACTCCAGTTTTCTAAGCCTTGAAAATCACCATAAAATCTCATCCCAACATCTGAATTTTTCTCATAAACATTCACTCTATAACCATATTGTGCAAGGTTTATTGCGGCAGTAAGACCGGAAATGCCAGCTCCTAATATTTTTATCTCTTTAGGATATTTCATTGCTCAAATTTCCATCCACTTCAGAAATCCCGGCGGAAACGGACAGTGAATCTTGGCCCTTTTTATCCCTGAAGAACCGCGTGAAAAGTATGCGGCTATCTTAAAAAAGAATTCCCCGACAGAGCCTGATATTGTGCCGTCCCTGTTTTCACCCCAGTTAAGAGTTTTTTCGTTGTTGTTTATAGCGATTATCAGATATACCTGTCCATCTTTCATCTCTTTGATGTCTTCATCGCTTGGGATAGGAAGCCCCTTTGTCACCCCGAACTGGGTATGAGAATGGAAGTCGCCTATGATTTGAAGCCTGTCAAACTTCTCTAATATAGGCTCTATCTTCTTATGATTCTTGTGCTGAAAGGTAACTCCCTTATGCCTCCTCCTGGCCGTCTGAAAACTGAATGCATGTTCAATTATAAATCTGCCTTCAGGTTTATAGCCGAGGAGAAAGCCCAGGCTCTCTCTCTTATATACCTCGGCAGCGCTTAATAAAAGGTCTATAAAGGCAGTCTCGGATAAATAGACCCTCACTTCTTGGCCTCATAACGCGGCAATCTTACGCTGAGCACAGGACATGGGGCGTCTCTTACAACCTTTTCCGCAGTGCTTCCGAAGATAACCCTGTCAAGCCCTTTCCTGCCGTGCGTGCCTATAACTATAAGGTCCGCCTTTTTCTCTCCTGCAAATTTTAGAATCTCCTGGTACGGCGTTCCCTTTACAACAATACGTTCAATGTCCTTTAACCCCCTGAACTCTTCAACGCCATACCTGGCTATCTCTTTTGCCGCATTCCCCTCAATATCCCTGTACAACTCGTCCAGCGACACATGAGGCACATACCACCCCATTGCCTCGGCTATGTCCTGAATAACATGAAGCAGATAAAGTTTTGCGCCGTAATGCCTTGCCATATCAGCCGCATAAGGCAGGGCATTATCCGACCCCTCTGAAAAGTCCGTAGGAAAGAGAATCTTCTTAACGTTCATCTCACGCCTCCCTTAAATATTTAGCTGCATCCTCAGGGGATGTTGTTACCGCATAAAAACCCGAACCCCACTCAAAACCGCTTGCTCTCGCAAGTCTCGGCCTTACCTCTATATGCCAGTGAAAATCTTCTCCGAGCGTATGCCAGTGATTGCGCCTCGGTATCATGTTAGGAACTGTGTGTATAATGTAATTATACGGCGGATTTTTCAGCACAGTCCCGAGTTTTTTGAGCATAGCCGACAGCATCAAAGCCAGGTCTTCCATCTCCTCTGAATTTATCTCCTGAAATGCGCAGGAATGCCTCTTTGGCATTATGCAGAATTCAAATGAAGAAATCTGGGCGTAAGGGCAAAAGGCGATAAATTTTTTCGTCTCAAAGATTACCCTCTCGCCATTCCTCAACTCTTCCCTTATTATATCGCAGAAGATGCACCGCTCTTTATAAGCATAATACTGCTTTGCGCCGTCAAGTTCTTCTTTGATGCGTCTCGGGATAATCGGAGTCGCGATAATCTGTGAATGGGAATGAGAATAAACCGCGCCTGCCTCCCTGCCGGAATTTTTATATATCAACACATATCTCAGCCTTAAATCTTTCTCCAGGTCGGCAATCCTCTCCTTATAAAGTGAAACTACCCTGAGCGTCTGTTCAAAACTTATATCACCGCTTGTTTTATTATGCTCAGGCGTCTCTATGATAATCTCATTTGCGCCTATGCTGTTCATCCTGTCATACATGCCGACGCCCCGCCTGCCGAGCTCGCCTTCCACATGCAGTATTGGTTTAAAACTCGGGATTACCCTTGCCAGCCAGCCCGGTTCATTGGGATGCGAGCCGTTTCCCCTGATTGCAGTTATTTCCGGAGGGGTTTCTTTTTCTCTGCCGGAACAAAGGATGCATTCGGATTCTTTTGCCTCATCTCCCGGAATATGATATTCCGCCGGAGCCATAGAATCCGACATAACAGCAACCCATCTATTCATCAAAGGGTCTTTTCTCAGTTCATGCATTATGCATTCCTCCTGTCAGACAGGTTATAAATAAATCTCAGTCCTTTTAAGACAAGCGCAGGCTCAATATGGTCCACCTTCCTGAGAAACGGCAAAACGAATTCAGCATTGCCGCCTGTTACAACTATTTTAAAACTTTCCGCTTCCATTTTTTCCACCTCTGACATAATCCTTTCCACTGCCCCTGCCGTCCCATATACAATGCCGGAACGGATACACTCTGCCGTATCCTTTCCAAGAGGAGAGAGCGGCTTAGAAACTGCAACATCCGGTAATTGTGCCGTATCGCTGAAAAGGGATTTCCGCATAAGTTCCAGCCCCGGCATAATTGCGCCGCCCTTATATTTATTTCCGCTTCCAATAAAATTAAGCGTAGTCGCTGTGCCAAAATCAATTACCGCGACAGGAGCGCCAAACAGGCCGCACGCTCCTGCGGCTGCCGCAATCCTGTCTGTGCCGAGTTTCTCAGGCTCGTTTATCTGAAAGTCTATCCCTGTCTTCATCTTATGAGTTAATACCACAGTCCCTTTTTTGCTCAGAGCGCTGCAAGCCTTTTTAACGGAATCTGTATGCCCCGGCGCCACAGAAGATATTATAATGCCCTCAGGCATTTTGTCTATATTTTTTTCTCTCATAAACCCTGTAAAAAGCTCAGAGTATTCCGAAGGCTGAAGCGGAGGCTTTGTATTAATTTTTTGAACAAAAAGCTCCGCCTCAATAAAAAAACCTATATCTATTGAAGAGTTACCAATATCTATGGCGACAAGTTTCATCTTTCTTATACCTCAAAGAACAGTTATATTATACCCTGAATTAACCCGAAAAATGTAGTTAGATACCTATTGCATCACATAATAATCTATACGGAATAATATTGACATGCTCAAAATCAATACGTATACTACACGTATATAGAACGGAGGATTCCAATGCAAAAGAAATTGACAATAACCGTAGATGAAGAAGTTTATGCAGGACTTCATAAGACCATCGGCCCTCGCAAAATCAGCAAATTTGTTGAGGAATTGGTGCGGCCGCATGTAGTGCGTCCAAATCTGGAATTGGCTTACGCTCAAATGGCAAAAGACAAAAAGAGAGAAAAAGACGCCATAGAATGGGCAGAGATAACTTTTAAGGATATTGCTAATGAAAAGGGGTGAGGTCTGGTGGGTTAATTTTGACCCTTCCATTGGCGGAGAAATAAGAAAAAAACGCCCCGCTGTCATCGTCAGCAATGACGCGTCAAATAAGTTTCTCAACCGAGTTCAGGTCGTTCCTCTTACCAGCAAGACAGATCGTCTGTATCCAAGTGAATCGCTTGTTATATTTGACGGTAAGGAAAGTAAGGCAATGGCTGATCAACTGGCTACTGTGAGTAAGATGCGGCTATTTAAACGTGTTGGCGTGCTTTCAGAAGAAGACATGTTGAGGATTGGCGAAACGATCAAAATACAATTAGATATTTATTGATTAGGGAGGGGTGTCCTCTTGAAAATAGCATATTTTGACTGTTCCTCCGGCATAAGCGGAGACATGTGCCTCGGCGCACTTGTTGATGCGGGGGCGCCCGCAAAAAAACTGGAGAATGAACTCCGGAAGCTCCGTGTTAAAGGCTATACCCTCAAAGTCAAAAGAGTAAAACGCTCAGGGTTCGCTGCGACAAAGGTAGATGTTATCCAGAACTCACCCCCCCATCCCCCCCTTAGCAAGGGGGGGCAACGGGGGGGTGAAGCTAAAAGATGGAAAGATATAGAGCATCTGATTAAGAACTCTCAACTTTCAGATGGAATTAAAAAGAAGGGACTGAACATATTCAGAAGACTCTTTACAGCAGAGGCAAAAGTTCACGGCGAGACATTCAATAATTCCCATCTGCACGAACTTGGCGCAGTTGACTGCATTGTGGACATCATGGGAACTCTGATATGCCTTGAACTCTTAGGCATAGAAAAGGTCTGCGCATCTCCCATAAATCTCGGAGGCGGCTCTGTCAGGACAAAACACGGGATACTGCCTGTGCCTGCGCCTGCAGCAATTGAAGTTCTTAGATGCAAGATGCAAGATGCAAGATGCAAGATTTACTCGGATGGAACACCCTTTGAGTTAACCACTCCCACAGGCGCAGTAATCTTGAAAGAGTTATCTTCAGAGTTTGGCAATATGCCTGATATGGTTATTGAAAAAATAGGGATTGGCGCAGGCAAGAAGGATTTCAGGGATAAGCCGAATGTGCTGAGAATTCTTATCGGTAATCCCCACCTACCCCCCAGAAAATCCCCCCATCCCCCCTTTGTTAAAGGGGGGCAAGGGGGGATTAAAGAAGGAGTCCCGGGGGGATTTTCTGGTGAGAAAGTAACAGTAATTGAAACCACCATAGACGACATGAACCCGCAGATATATGAATTCGTAATGGAAAGATTATTTAAGTCTGGAGCGCTTGACGTCTATCTGACGCAGTTGATAATGAAAAAAGGAAGGCCCGGAATAAAGCTGACCGTGCTTTGCAACGGCAAAGAAAAAGAAAATCTCATGAAGATAATATTTGAAGAAACGACAACCATAGGTGTCAGGTTTTACGAGGCAGGCAGGCAAACGCTAAAGAGAGAGATACAGGAAATCAATACAGCATTAGGCAAGGTAAAAGTCAAAATTTCAAAACTCGGCGGCAGGATTATCAAAACAGCGCCTGAATACGAAGACTGTAAAAAACTTGCTAAAAAACTCAACCTGCCCCTGATAGAAGTGATGAAAACATTAACAAAAGTATCATAGTATCATAGTGTCAGAGTATCAAAGTCTCTGACCCTTTGACCCTTTGAATCTTTGACACTTTAAACCACCAGCATTTCAAGCAGCGCCTTTTGAACATGCAAGCGGTTCTCTGCCTGCTCAAATACCGCGCTGTGCGGGCCGTCCATAATCTCATCCGTTATCTCTTCGCCCCTGTGCGCAGGCAGACAGTGAAGCACGATGACATCCTTCTTTGCGCAGGAAAGGAGCTTGCTGTTTATCTGATAGTCTTTCAATCTCTTTCTTTTTTCATCAGCCTCTTTTTCCTGTCCCATGCTGACCCACACATCCGTATAAATCACATCGGCCTGTCCGGCAGCCTCTTTCGGATTCCTGAGAATAATTATCTCGCTCTTTGCGGAAGCCTTTGCTTTTTCAAACACTTCGGAATCCGGCTCATAACCTTCAGGACACGCAGCAGTAATATTTATTCCCATCCTTGATGCAGACTCAATCAGCGAGTTTGCAACATTATTGCCATCGCCAATGTATGCAATCCTTATTCCTTTCAGCCGCCTTTTTTTCTCAAGTATCGTCATCAAATCGCCAAGCGCCTGACACGGATGATGCAAATCACTAAGTCCGTTGATGACAGGCATGGAAGAATGCGCTGCAAACTCTTCAAGCAAACCGTGCCCGAAGGTCCTTATCACCACTGCATTTAGGTATCTGGAAAGCGTCCTTGCTGTATCCGCTGTGGTCTCGCCTCTGCCAAACTGTATCTCATTAGGGGTTAAATAGACTGAATGCGCGCCAAGCTGATAAATACCTACCTCAAACGAAACCCTGGTCCTTGTAGACGCCTTCCCAAAAAGAAGTCCGATGCTTTTCCCGAGCAGCGGACACTTGCCGGCGTCAATGCCTGTCTTCATATCAATCGCCCGCTTCAGGAGTCTATCTATCTCTTCCGAAGATAAATCCCATAATGTCAGAAAATCACGTTTCATTCTCATATCCCTCTTTCGGTGTCAGTGACCAGTGATGGTAAACAGTTTTTACTGACACTGATAACTGTTACTGACACTGCTTTCATGTCACGTTGCTCAGCGCTTCTCCCAGTATATCAATCATATGGTCTATATCTTTCCCATGCACAATCAGCGGTGGAGTAAAACGAAGCACATTCCCCGCTGTACAGTTAAGGAGAAGCCCCTTTTCCATGCACGCCTTAACAATGGATGAACCATCCCTTGTAAGCTCCATCCCCACAAGAAGCCCCATTCCCCTTATATCAACTATCACAGCCGGAAATTCTTTCTGCAGGCTTTTCAACTCGCTCTTGAGATATTCTCCCATCCGATTGCACTGGTCAAAAATAAACCCATCTTCAAGAATTGTCTCTATTGTCGCTATCGCTGCTGCGCACGCAAGCGGATTGCCTCCAAATGTAGAGGCATGTGAACCCGGCGTAAACGCAGAGGCCGCCTTATCTGAGGCAAGCATTGCGCCTATCGGCACGCCGCTGCCGAGCCCTTTTGCAAGGGTCACTATATCAGGGGCAATATGAAAATGTTCGTAAGCAAAGAGTTTCCCCGTGCGCCCCATGCCTGTCTGAACCTCGTCAAGGATAAGAAGCAGATTGCGCTTATTGCACAGCTCGCGCACTTCTTTAAAATAATCATCGTCCGGGACTTTTACGCCCCCTTCGCCCTGTATCGGCTCAAGCATGACCGCGCAGGTATTCTGTGTTATCGCAGATTCAAGCGCGCTGACGTCATTAAAGGCTGTGTGCTTGAAACCCGGGACCAACGGCTCAAAACCCTTCTGGAATTTCTCCTGTCCTGTTGCCGTAACCGTTGCAAGGGTCCTTCCGTGAAATGAATTAACAGCGGTTATTATCTCAAATTTATCCTTGCCGAGATGCTCTTTTGCATATTTTCTGGCGAGTTTTATGGCTGCCTCGTTCGCCTCGGCGCCAGAATTGCAGAAAAAAACCTTGTCTGCAAAAGAGCGCTCCACAAGCAGTTTTGCGAGTTTTATCTGAGGCTCTATATGGTAGAGATTTGAGACGTGAATGAGGCGCTGCGCCTGTTTCTGAATGGCGACAACAACCTTTGGATGGCAGTGCCCGAGCACATTTACCGCTATGCCTCCGACAAAATCAAGATATTCCTTTCCGTCAGAGCCCCACACCTTCATCCCGCGTCCCTTCCTCAGAACAATCGGGAACCTGTTATATGTATTCATCAAATAATGCCCTGAATCTTCAAGAAGTTTCTTGATTTCCATAAATGATAATAACGAAAAATCCAACAAAAAATCAAACGCATAAATTGACAGATTACAAAAGTTATGATAGTTTTGCAGCAGAACCACTCTGCATACAGAAGCGGTAAAACCTTGCAGATAATTTATATATATGCAATTATAAGAATATAACATGGACATTAAAGAAAAAAGTTTCGCAAACGGCAAGGACATAATAAACCAGTTCACAGTCATTATAAGGACTGCCTATATTCATGACCCTAACAACATCGCCGTTACAACAGCCATTGATAGATTTATTGCGCTTATGAGCCCTCTCGTTGAATCAGAGGGAGAACTGGCGCTGGAACTCCGGGGAGAATTTTTCTATCTTAACGAGACGCGGATACGGTATTCTCTGGAGTTCCTGCCAAACTTTGATTTTCTATCCAGAGAATTCAGAAGAAGAGGCCTCGGCAGTATTGTTTTTAAAGGCGCTTTAAAACCTGAACCTATCAGGGTCTTCTTGAAGGCATTTTTAACATCTATGTTCTCAGAAACAACATTTGAGACCCTCGAAGAAAGCATGTCCGGCATTGACAGCATAATGGTTGGCAGGCTGAAGAAGATAAGGACTGCAGGCGGGGGAGAGGCTGACGTTCGCAGAGTCGTAAAAAAGACATATTTCAATGCTGTTTCGCATACCAGGGCTGTCATGAGCAAATTAAAAGCAGGGGAAGAAGTGGGCATGAGGAAGACCAAAAGAGTGGTAGAGTCAATGGTGGACCTGATTCTGGAGGAAGAGCAGTTTCTTATCGGCATGACGTCCATTAAAGACTATGACGAATACACCTATAATCATTCGGTTAATGTGAGCATACTGTCCGTTGCGCTCGGACAGAGAATCGGGCTGAACAGAAAGGCGCTGACAGAACTCGGAATCGTAGCGCTGTTCCATGACATAGGAAAGATAGAAGTGCCAAAGGAAATACTGAACAAGTCTACCAGCTTTACCGAGCAGGAATGGGACCTAATAAAAAAACATCCCTTCTGGGGCGTGAGGGCGCTGCTGAGAATGAAAAAAATTGACTACACATCAATAAGGGCCGCCATTACTGCATTTGAGCATCACATGTACTGCGACCTTTCAGGGTATCCGAAAGTAAAACAACCGATAGAACTGGACTTTTATTCAAAAATCGTCACGCTTGCCGACAACTATGACGGGATGACGTCATCAAGGGTGTATGCCAGGATTCCCATGCCGCCAGACAAGGCTCTAAGCCTTATGATGGAAAAGGCAGGGACGCAGCTGGACCCGACCCTTTTTAAGTTTTTCACCAATATGATGGGCGTCTTTCCCATAGGCACACTCGTCATGCTTGACACAAAAGAACTCGGGCTTGTCTATCAAAGCGGCGCTATGTTTATAAACAGGCCGCAGGTTCTTGTCATTATTAACAGCAAGGAAGAAAAAGTTGACGGCTATGTTATTGACCTCACGGAAAAAGACTCTGACGGCAAATTCGTGAGGACCATTATCAAAACCATGGACCCGAATAGATATAAGATTAATCTCGCCGATTATCTGCTATAAAACAACAAGATAATAAGGAGGCTGAGGCTGGATTAAGGCAAGATTCACGGGTCTGTCAGAATAGGGGCTGAAGACGCAATGAAATGGAGCGGATAGCCCCGCCCGAGAAATTGTAATGTAATATATAGCGAACCAGCGTGTGCAGTATTACAAAGGTAGTTTAATATTGCCGAAAGACAGTCGCAGCCTCCTGATTAAGTATTTAAAATTTTCGAACTAATCAAAAACCACTGTGGAATTATGAGTTATAATACTTTTATGAAAATAGCTGTCACAGGAAAAGGCGGAGTCGGCAAGACAACCTTCTCTGCTGTATTGAGCCATATCTTCGCATCTGAGGGGAAAAAGGTGATTGCAGTGGATGCAGACCCTGATGCAAACCTGGCCGCTGCCTTCGGTATAAGCCGCACTGAAATGGCAAAGATTAAACCGATAGCAGAGATGACCTGGCTCGTTGAAGAGCGTACAGGAGCAAGACCCGGCAGTTCAGGAGGCATCTTCAAGCTCAATCCCAGAGTGGACGACATCCCTGCCGAATACGGCTACAGGTTTGACAACATCACTTTGCTGATAACAGGAAAATCAAAAGAAGCGGCGTCGGGCTGTTACTGCCCTGAAAATATATTTTTAAAAAGGCTCCTAAAACATCTGATTGCTGAAAGGGATGAGGTTGTGATAGTGGATATGGAGGCAGGCATTGAACACCTCACAAGAGGCACGGCGGAGGCCGTAGATGCGTTTATAGTCATCGTTGAGCCGGGACAGAGGAGCATTCAGACAGCGCACACTGTCCGGGAGATGGCAAAAGGGCTTGGGGTAAAAGAGGTTATGGTAGTCGCCAACAAGGTAAGAGGAGCAGAAGACCTTGATTTCATAAAAGCCAATATTGGCGGCATGAAACTGATAGGAGTCATCACCTTCAAAGATTCCATAATGGAGGCTGATATAAAAGGCGTCTCTCCTTATAAAAACTCTCCTGAAACAACCGCTGAAATAAAAAAAATCAAAGACGCCATAGAAGGCATCCTCAATGAGAAAAAACAGCAATAAAAAAACACTAAGGCAGGAAACCCTTCTTAAAAGAGACGCCATCCCGGAAAACATTAAACAAGAAAAAGACGCCGCAATAAGACAACGCTTAATCGGGCTTCCTGAATTTACGAAAGCAAAGACAATACTCTTCTATGCCTCTTTCAGAAGCGAGGTTGATACGAGCGGGATGATTAAAATAACACTCGGTCAGGGCAAAAGAGCCGTACTGCCAAAGGTTGATAAAGAAAATAAGAGATTAAAACTATACGAAATAAAGGATATGAATGAACTCGCACAGGGTTACATGGGAATCTTAGAGCCGTCGGCATCAAAGGAAAGATTAACAGGGCTTGACGATATGGACCTCATCATCATTCCGGGCGCAGCCTTTGATGCATCAGGAAACAGGCTCGGCTACGGCGCGGGATTTTATGACAGGCTTCTTACCGGAATGAAAAAGATAATCCCTGTAATCGCTCCTGCATATGAGGAACAGATTGTTGAAAAAATACCTTCAGAACCGCACGATGTAAAAGTCAGCAAGATTGTTACAGATAAAAGGGTGATTGAATGTGAAGGAAAGTAAATTTAAAGGTTTACTGCCGAACAGCCTTTGAGCGACATCAGAGAATTTTTGGTAATAAATCTCGGCGAAGTGGAAGATAAGCAATTTCAACTGTTTGAGTTCCGAAAGCCTTCGGAACGAGTTTTGAAATTGCCTGCAACGAGCCATAGATTTGTCAAAAAGTCTCTGCAGAAAGCGAAAAGGTTATTCGGCAACAGTGGAGAAGTTTTATTTTAAAAACTTTGGTATCCGCGCATTTCTCAACATATCTTTATACGTTTCCCTTTCCCTTATTAAAAAATGCTCTCTTCCCTTTACCATTATTTCCGCCGGCCTGGGACGGCTGTTATAATTTGAACTCATGGAAAAACCGTATGCGCCTGCTCCCATCACGGCAAGATATTCTCCCTGCTTCACCGCAGGCATCTCCCTTTCTCTGGCTATAAAATCGCCGGACTCGCAGATAGGCCCCACAACATCGGCAAATATGCCGCTTCTCCTCGTTTTCCTCACAGGCAGAATGCGGTGGTATGCGCCGTAAAGCGAAGGCCTCAGCAGGTCATTCATCCCTGCATCCACTATCACAAATTCTTTCTCAAAACCTTGTTTCAGATAAAGGGCCTTTGTCACGAGTATTCCGGCATTGCCTGCTATAGACCTGCCCGGCTCCATTATTAAGGTCATCTTTCTTCCCTTTAACAAAGGCAGCAGGTTCCTTGCAAGGTCTGACGGCACAGGCGGTTCTTCATCCTTATACGAGATGCCAAGCCCGCCGCCAATATCCAGGCATTTGATATTCACTCCCTGCGCTCTGAGTTCATCAACAAGAATCAGAATCCTTTTGAGCGCATCAACAAACGGAGACACCTTTGTAATCTGAGAGCCTATGTGCTTGTGTATCCCGATAACGGAAATATTTTTAAGCCTGCCTGCAATCTTATAATGTTCAACCGCATCTTCAATCGGGATACCGAACTTATGCTGTCTTAATCCCGTTGAGATATAAGGATGAGTTTCAGGGTCAATATCAGGATTAATCCTCAAGGCAACAGGAGCCTTTGTCTTCATCTCTCCGGCAATTTTGTTTATCGCCCTCAGTTCATCTTCAGACTCCACATTAAACATAAGTATTCTTGACTTCAATGCAAACTGTATCTCTTCCTCTGTTTTTCCGACTCCTGCATATACAATTTTCTTTGAAGGAATGCCAGCATTTAAAGCCGTATATAATTCTCCGCCTGAAACAATATCTGCGCCGCCGCCGTTTTTTGCAAAAAGCCTTAATACTGCTGGATTTGAATTTGACTTAAGCGCAAAGCAGATTATATGCGGATAACCGTTAAATGCATTTTCATACGCCTTGAAATGCCTGAGAAGAGTCTTGTGGCTGTATATGTAAAGAGGGGTTCCGTATTTCTCCGCAAGCCTTCTTGCAGGCACGTCCTCTGCA
>MNVK01000084.1 GCA_001871685.1 Nitrospirae bacterium CG1_02_44_142 | reverse complement strand
CGCGTTTTGAGAGGTTTATCCCTATCTGCTCTGAAAGGGCATTATCCAGCGCATGCCCTTCATCTATTACCAGAACATCAGCATCGGGCAGTATCTTTGAGTCTTCTGAAAGCATTGCATTGATGCCAATTAGCGCATGGTTTGCAACTACAATCTGCGCCTTTCCCCATCTCTGCCTTGCCTTGAAATAAAAGCATTGGTTGTAATAACTGCATTTTTTACCCCTGCAGGCATCCGCTTCCGAGTATATGTCCTTCCATATTAAGGGTTTTTTAAGTTTATAATCTTCCGCATCCCCTGTTTCGGTTTGTGACGCCCAGTTAACCAAATCAGTATACTCATCTGCTTCTTTGTCGTTTTCTGCTCTGAAGGCATTGAGCCTTCTAAGGCAAAGGTAGTTACCCCTGCCCTTGGCAATTGTATAACTGAAAGGGACTAATTCAGAGAGGAAGTTTAGGTCTTTTGAGGCAAGCTGTCCCTGGAGGTTTATTGTCCTGGTTGAAACAATCCCTTTCTTTCCGGAGAGGATTAAGGGGATGAGATAGGCAAATGTCTTGCCGGTTCCGGTTCCCGCTTCTGCCATGAGTGCGCCGCCCTCTTCTATGGCCTTTGAACAGGACTCCATCATATCTATCTGCGGATTCCTAAGTTCATAATCCGGCATTGCCCCTGCCACATCAGCCTTGAGAAAATTTAATGCCCTCTGCGCTAATCTTAAACCCATGATATATTTCCTATAATAACCTTAGTTAGGCTCAAGAATTTAATGCAACACTTTGGTATCCTGAGAAGGAAACTAAAGGAGGGCATTAGATATAATGAGTCAACCCGAAAAATGCAATTGATTCGTATATGCAAAGGCATGAATGCCCTTGCTAATGAATTTTTGGAGTTATTCAACCCACCTGAGTATCCTGCCTGTCTCCACTCTCGTAGTCATACAAGTATTAATCACATTCTCCGCATCAGGATAGCCGATTGAGATGCCGAGAATAAGCCTCTTTGATTCAGGGATTCCGAGAAATTGTTTTATTTCGGACGAATAGTCAATAAGAAACCCCTGCGGCACCGTGCCAATGCCGTGTGCGTGCGCCGCAAGCATGAGGCTCTGGGCAAAAAGTCCGGCGTCAAATATAGACCATTCATTGAGAGATGAATCATGGAAAAGGAAGATTCCATGCGGTGCGCCGTAAAAACGGAAATTGGCCGCCTTGGATTTTTTCTTTATCTCAGGGCTGTTTAAATCAATGCCCAGCAGAGAGCCTCTCTTTTTCATGGTCTCGTTAATCCTCTCTGCTATGTCAGCGGGCCAGGATACTGCTTCAGGAATGTCAGGCTGAGGAACTTTACCTTCTTCAAGAAGCCTGATGAGAAGTTCTGAGAGTTCTTCCTTCTTCTTCCCAGATACAATCACAACCTCCCACGGCTGGCTGTTTTTATATGAAGGACTCCTTTGCGCAGTATTAATTATCTCTGTCAGTATATTCTTCGGCACAGGCTCGGGCTTGAACTTCCTGATACTCATTCTTGTTTTGATGCATTCAACAGCTTCCATAATTTCTCCTTCTTCAGGGATTTTCTGACGCCTTTATCTTTGATAATGCCTCTTTTGCGGCAGCAGTCTCAGCCTCTTTTTTGCTCCTGCCGCTGCCCTTCCCAAGCCTGTCTCCTTTAATATAGACTTCAACCGTAAAAATTTTTTTATGCTCCTCGCCTTCCTGTTTAACAGTCACATAGCGGGGAAGAACCCCGAACATTACCTGGCTTTTTTCCTGAAGGTCTGTTTTAAAGTCGTAAAACTGCTCTGACGACACTGCCGCATTAATCTTATCCTGCAAAAGCCTTAATATCACATCCCTCGCACGCTCATAGCCGCCATCAATATATATAGCGCCGAATACAGCTTCCAGGGCGTCTGCAAGTATAGATTTCTTCCCTCTGCCCCCTGTTTCCTTCTCGCCCTTCCCCAGTCTGAGGTGCGTCCCGAGCGATATGCTCTCTGCAACATTGAACAGAACCGCCTCTTTTACAAGATATGATTTTATCTTTGACATAGTTGACTCAGAATAATCCTTTTCCAATTTAAACAGATATTCCACAACCACAAAACCCAGAACCGAGTCTCCTAAAAATTCAAGCCTCTCATTCTGGGAATGAGCCGTATCAGGATTTTCATGATAAAACGACCTATGGGTAACAGCATCCAAGAGAAGCGCCTTATCCTTAAAATAATACCTGAGGCTATTTTCCAGTTCTTCAATATCTTGCTTTGACATTACCAAATATAATACACTTGTAAACAGTAATGTCAATATGACCGATACTCAAGTTGTTGAAAACATAAGCGGCGTCTACAGGCGGATTTCCAATGCAGCGGAGAAGGCGGGAAGAAGGCCTGAAGATATAAAACTTATTGCTGTAACAAAGACTGTTGGCATACAACATATAAAAGAGGCGATAGATGCGGGGTTAAGGATATTCGGAGAAAGTAAAGTGCAGGAAGCAAGAGAGAAGATTCAAGATTCAAGATTCAAGATTCAAGGTGCAGATATTCAATGGCACCTGATAGGACATCTGCAAAAGAACAAGGCAAAGACAGCAGTTGAACTCTTTGATTTGATTCACTCTGTTGATTCAGCAGAGCTGGCAGAAACTATTAATAAATATGCTGAAAAGGCAGGGAAAACACAGAAGGTTTTAATTCAAGTAAAACTTTCAGATGAGATAAGCAAATATGGGATATTAAAGAATAATTTAGTTGAATTAATCAAGGAAATCGGCGGGCTGAAAAATCTAAGCATTAAGGGACTTATGACAATCCCGCCCTTCTTTGAAAACCCGGAAAGTGCAAGGCATTATTTTAGAGAATTGCGGACACTACGGGATAACATTAACGAGTTACGAGTTACGGGTTGCGAGTTACGGGAGTTGTCCATGGGCATGACAAATGATTTTGAGGTCGCAATAGAGGAAGGCGCTACAATGGTAAGAATAGGGACTGCTATTTTCGGGGAAAGAAAATACTGCTGCAGGGAGGCATAATGACAGGTTTTATCGGCGGCGGAAACATGGCAGAGGCGTTGATAAAGGGAATAATTCAAAATTCAAGGTTCAAAATTCAAAGTGAAATAATTGTGTCCGAGCCAAGACAGGATAGGAGAGAATATTTAGAGCAGGCTTACGGCGTAAAGACAACCATTTCCAATAAAGAGGCCGCATCTTATAGTAATATAATAATCCTGGCAGTAAAGCCTCAAATTATGGGGCAGATTCTTGAGGATATAAAAAACTCTGTAACGAATGATAAAACAGTTGTCTCCATTGCGGCAGGCATAACACTTTCATACCTCCAATCAAAGCTGAATACAAAAAAAATAATCAGGGTGATGCCAAATACCCCTGCCCTTGTTCAAGAGGCTATGTCAGTCATGTCTCTGTGCGAATGCTTCTCCGACAAGGACGTCTCCTCTGTAAGACAGATATTCATGTCCATCGGCAAAGTGCTCACGCTGCCTGAAAAATATATGAACGCAGTAACAGCGCTCTCGGGAAGCGGCCCTGCGTTCATAGCTTTTTTCATTGAGGCAATGGTTGAAGGCGGAATAAAATCAGGATTAAGCAAAGAGAATGCCTCTGAACTCGCAATACAGACCCTGCTCGGAACAACAAAAATGCTTGAAACCGGGATGCCGCCTGAAAGGCTCAGGGAAATGGTAACATCCCCCGGAGGCACGACAGCGGCAGGGTTAAAGATATTTGAGGAAAAAGGATTGAAGGATATTGTCTTAAGCGCTATAAACGCCGCAGCAAAAAGAGCAGAGGAATTAGGGAGGAAGGAATAATGTTTATCGTTGGAGATTTAATCATCACAGTTGCAAAGATTCTTGACATTGTCCTTGAGGTTTATAAATGGGTTGTAATAATTGCAGCGTTGATAAGTTGGGTTAGCCCTGACCCATATAATCCAATCGTAAGATTTTTGCATACAGTCACAGAACCTGCGTTCAGACCCATAAGAAGGCTTATCGGTTATCGGCTTGGCCCCATAGATATTTCACCTTTGATAGTAATTCTTGTTATTATATTTGCACAGTCGTTTCTCATAAGGTCTTTAATAAAACTCGGCTATAAATTAGGAGGTGGTTAATATGAGAATTACACCGTTAGATATTCAGCAGAAACAGTTCCCGATGAAGTTCAGGGGATTTGATGTTGAAGAGGTCTATGCATTTCTTGAAGTGATACGCGAAGAGATGGAGGAACTGCTCAGGGAAAATGCCTCTTTGAAGGAGGCCGTACAGAGGGCTGAGAGCCAGATAAAAGAGTTTAAGGACATGGAATCCACGCTCAGAGAAACGCTCATGACAGCGCAGAACATGGTTGAAGACTACAAAACAAACGCAAGAAAAGAGGCGGAACTGCTGGTAAGAGAATCAGAGCTGCGCGCAGAGACCATGTTAAAGGAGGCTCAGGAAAAGGTCATAAAGATACATGAAGATATCGTGGACCTGAAAGGGATAAGACGCCATTTCAAAGAGGAACTGAAGAGACTGATAGAGGGCCACATGAAGATGCTTGAATTTGACAAGGAAAGAGAAGGAGAAGAATCCGAGGAAGGCAGACAAATGCAATGAGGAAAAGAGAGTGAAATACACCGCTCTGAAGGGCGTCCACGACATACTCCCGCCTGACATATATATCTGGCAGAAGGCTGAATCAACAGCAAGGGAAATATTTTCCGCATACGGATTTCAAGAAATCCGCATTCCTATAATAGAGTCAACAGATATATTTGCAAGAAGCATTGGAGAGACAACAGACATTGTTGAAAAAGAGATGTACACTTTTCCAGACAGGGCTGACAGGAGCATAACGCTGAGGCCTGAAGGCACCGCTCCTGTTGTGCGAAGTTATATAGAAAACCATCTCTATAACCTGCCGTCTCCGCAGAAGTTCTTTTACTCAGGCCCCATGTTCAGATATGAAAGGCCGCAGAAGGGAAGATTCAGGCAGTTCTATCAGATAGGGGTTGAGGCCTTCGGAACAGCAGAACCAAAACTTGATGCAGAGATTATCTCCATGCTGAAACTCTTTCTTGAAAAACTTCAGCTGAAAGAACTTAAGTTTGAGGTTAATTCCATAGGCTGCTCAAAATGCAGGCCTGATTACAAAAAAGCGCTCCTAAATTTTTTATCCGACAAGGTTTCAGACCTCTGCCCGGACTGCAGCAGGAGATACATCAATAACCCCCTGCGCATCCTGGACTGCAAAAACAGTTCATGCGCTGAAATAAGAAAAGGCTCGCCGAAAATAACGGATTATCTGTGCAAAGAATGTAAGTCGCACTTTGAAGAATTCTTATCGCTCCTGAATATCCTTAACATCTCTTACAATATTAATCCAGACATGGTCAGAGGGCTTGATTATTACACCAGGACCACATTTGAAATAACAAGCCCCGAGCAACTCGGGGGCGCTCAGAAAACAGTCGCCGCTGGAGGAAGATATGACAGGCTTGTTGAGGAATTCGGAGGGCCTCCGACTCCGGCAATAGGCTTTGCAATAGGCATGGAAAGACTTGTTGAAATACTTAAAGCGCTGAACTCTGATTTTTGCATCCCTGCGCCAAAGGTCTTTATTGCAACGATTGGTAAGAATGCAGGACTTGAAGGACTTTTAATTGCAGAAAAACTGCGTTCAAAAGGCATACGGGCTGAGCTCGGCTATGACAACGCCTCTCTGAAAAGCCAGTTAAGAAGGGCTGACAAACTCGGCTCAAACTATGTCTTTATAATCGGAGATGACGAATTGCAGTCAGGCATGGTCAAGTGGAAAAATTTAAAAGACGGCTCACAGGGAGAAACAGGGATAAAAGATGCAACAGAGTTTAAAGGATTATACTGAGCAGGGCATTGACTTTTGAGTTTTTGGAGTGATAGATTAAAACATGACTATTCAGTTAAAAGAAAAAATAGATATCTTGGAGAGAGAAAAGAGCTTAACCACTAAAGAACTTCGGAGATTGTTAGTTATCAATGATCCATGGGCAGAGGTACGGGGTATTCTAAAAAACAAAAAAATTAGCGCCCTTGCCTATCAAAAGAAAATGCGCAGAGAATTGGAGCGGTAAACCCATCAGTGTTTACCCTCGACAGCAACATCCTGATTTCTTACCTGAACGATGACCCCAAAATAGCAGAACAACTTTTAAAGTGGCGCGCTGACAACGAGCATTTCTTCATCTCTGTTATTACTGAAATAGAAATACTTTCTCTTCCTCGTTTGACCGACGAAGAACTAAGCAGGATGCAAAAATTTCTCAGGGAATTCACCATCATTTCAATTGATTCTCAATTAGGCAGAATCGCTTCTGAAATCCGCCGCAGGTGCAGGCTGACCCTCGGCGATAGTATAATTGTCGCTACAGCTCAATTGACCAACTCAATCTTAATAACTCAGGATAAGGAAATAATTCAAAAGGCTAAAAATCTGGTCAGATTACAATCAATCCTGTAGTTTGGCGCAGTGCCACGCGAAGAATGATTCTGAATTCATTTTGCAATAGAGTTGTTCAGGTAATTTTAACACTGCCAGTTTGAATGAGCTTAAACCCCGAAGATTATCGCCCTCTCTTCCATATCAACCTTATCAACTCTGATATTCAATTCTTTTCCTATTGTGAAGGAGCGTTTTTTATTTTTGCCGAACAGGGTCATTGTGCGCTCGTTGAATTCGTAAAAATCATCCGTCATAAACGAGACATGGAGAAAACCCTCAACATAAAAATCCTTCAGCCTTATCTTCAGCCCGTAAGGCGTGACATTGACAACTCTTCCTTCAAACTCTTCTCCAACCTTATCTTTCATAAACCACACCCTCATAGCATTAAGGACCGCATTCTCTGCCTCGCCGGAGAGACGCTCCGTCCTTGAGGAGTTGAATGCGATATCAGGCAGCATTGTCTCCAGTTCCTGCTTTCTTCTTTCTGATATGCGCTTCTTATGCAAAACCTCCCTTAATATCCTGTGGACCACGAGGTCAGGATAGCGCCTTATCGGAGATGTGAAATGGGTATAATATTCGGATGCAAGGCCGAAATGCCCTGCGTTCAAGGAAGAATACCTTGCCTGCTTAAGGCTTCTCAATACCATATAATTCACCATTTCTTCCTCGGGCCTGCCTTTTACTTCTCTGAGCAGCGCAGAGAAATTTTTCGGCTCGCAGCGCACACCATGCACCGCGCCGCGCAAAGGTTTTACATATCTAAGAATCCCTTCCATTTTTTGCGTGTCCGGCTCTTCATGTATCCTGTAAAGAGTCGGCGTTTCGAGTTCCGCAAGATATTCTGCAACAGCCTCGTTTGCCGCAATCATAAACTCCTCAATAATGATATGCGCAAAATTTCTCTCTGCCCTGACTATTGCCTCCGGCCGGCCCTGCATATCAAGCAGGACTTCAGGTTCCGGAAGGTCAAAATCAAGGCTTCCTCTGTCAAGCCTCTTTTTTCTCAGGACGCCGCACAACTCAGCCATAAATTCAAAATCACTTAAAAGGCAGTCATATCTTTTGCGTTCATGCCTGTCATTATCAACAAGAATCTTTCTTACGGATGTATAGGTCATCCTCTCACTGCTCTTTATAAGGCTCGGATAAAATTTTGCATTTAGTTTCTTGCCTTGCCTGTCAAAGTCCAGCTCAACTGTAAATGCAAGCCTTTCCACCTCAGGTTTCAGGCTGCATAAATCCTCTGACAGCTCCTTCGGAAGCATGGGAATTACCCTGTCAGGGAAATATATGCTTGTGCCTCTTTTCCTTGCCTCCAGGTCAATAGCCGAGTCCCACGGGACATAATATCCGACATCTGCTATATGCACCCAGAGCTTATAACCTTGCTCTGTAAGTTTAATGGAAACTGCGTCATCAAAATCCTTTGCGCGCTCACCATCAATCGTTACAGTAGGAAGGGCAGTTAAATCCTTTCGTTTTACATCACCCCCCTTTAATTCCCCCCTTAGCAAGGGGGGACATAGAGGGGTTATCCTCTTTGCTTCTTCAGCAACATTTTTCGGAAATCTTCGCGGGATACTGAATTCATCTATTATTGCCTCTACTTCCGATGCGGGGTCTTCGGGCTTTTCTATTACTTTTACAATTCTTCCCGAAGGAGGCTTTCTGTCTGCAGGATAATCAAGAATCTCAGCAACAACAGTATCGCCGTTTCTGGCGCCGCCCCTGTCATTAGGCGAGACATAAAGGTCAAATGCAATGGATTTGTTTTTGGGCTTCACATAAGATACCGCTCCTGCGAGGTCAAACCTGCCGGCGACTCTCGTGTGCGCTCTTTCAAGTATTCTTATTACTCTTCCATCCCGCTTTTGGCGGTTCTCCATCCTTACAACAACCCTGTCATTGTCCATTGCTCCGGCTGCCGCCCGGGCAGGTATGAATATATCCCGCTCTCCCGGCTTTTCTGTTATAACAAAACCGTAACCATCCTTGTGAGCCTCAAAATAACCTGTCGTCAGATTGACGTCAGACGCCGGGACATAAAGACCTTTTCTTGTGAGCACGATATCGCCGTCCTGAAGCATTCGTCTGAGAACCTTTTTTAATGCGTGGGCTTCGGAACGGCTTAATTCCATGAGACCGGCAATCTCCTTAAAACTCAGCGGCTTTTTTATTTTTTCTCTGAAAAATGAAAGGAGGGTTTGTTTATTTACCATGAGGTTTTAGAGCGCATTTTTTTGACGCCGTTATCAGTAAAGTTTTTCAAGTGGATTGCTAAAGAGTACAAAGAGAGGGCATTATCCCTCTCTTTGTGTCATTTTTCACAGCCTGTACATTTCTTTTTTATAGCTTACTCTAATATTTCAAGAACGCAGCGCTTGCCTATTTTAGTGCCTGATGCGCTGAGTATTGTTCTCATTGCACGCGCCGTCTTCCCCTGTTTTCCTATGACCTTTCCGAGGTCAGTCTGCGCAACTCTAAGTTCAAAAACAGTGGTTTGCTCGCCCCCAACCTCTGAAACCACGACATCCTCCGGCTTGTCAACCAGAGCCTTAGCCATTCTCTCAACCAATTCTTTCATCCTCGCCACCTCCATAGGAATTTAGAGCTGCCTACAACTCGTAGCTTAGAGTTATAGTCCAGCCCTTTGCAAAAGCTTTTTAGTAACATCGGTAGTTTGCGCTCCTTGCTGCAGCCAATGCCTTGCCTTCTCCAGATTAATCTTTATTTCAGAAGGCTCCTTGAGCGGGTCATACGTTCCAAGAATTTCTATAAAAGGCCCATTTCTTTGTGTCCGTGAATCAGCTACAACTACTCTGTAAAACGGTCTCTTATGGGCGCCTAATCTTCTTAACCTGATTTTTACCAAAACTTCACCTCCCCTTTTTAATTAAATCTACTAATTTTAAAGCTTATCAGAAAGAGTGTAAACTGTCAACCTCAGAAAGGCAAAAACTTAGGCAGCTTGAACCCCTTTCCCCCTTTAAACATCTTCAACATCTTTTTCAGCTCAACATATTGCTTAACTACCCTGTTGACATCGGCTGCCGTGGTTCCGCTTCCCATAGCAATCCTTTTCCTTCTGCTGCCGTTCAAAAGGTTATGGTTTCTTCTTTCAGCTAATGTCATGGAGTTTATTACCGCCTCAACCTTTATAAGCTCCCTGTCATCTACTGCAAGCCCCTTCATTTTATTGGCTCCGGGTATCATATTCAGAATATTTTCAAGGGGACCCATGCCGCGTATTTTCCTTAACTGTTCCTTCAGGTCATCAAAGGTAAATGATTCGGCTGCAATCTTCTCCTGAAGTTTTTCAGCCTCTTTATGTTCAAATGTCTTCTGCGCCTGCTCTATGAAACTGAGTATATCGCCCATACCGAGAATTCTTGAGGCAATCCTATCCGGATAAAACGGCTCAAGCATATCAACCTTTTCGCCAACCCCAACAAACTTAATCGGCTTGCCTGTTATGGCCCTTATGGAGATTGCGGCGCCGCCCCTCGCATCGCCATCCATCTTTGTAAGTATTATCCCGTCAACGCCAATCTGCTCGTTGAAATTCCTTGCTATATTCACCGCATCCTGTCCTGTCATTGCATCGGCGACAAATATGGTCTCCTTCGGCAAAACAGCATCTCGCAAGCGCCTGAGTTCTCCCATAAGGCTGTCATCAATATGCAGTCTGCCTGCTGTATCAATTATCAATACATCCCTTGCATCAGCCTTAGCTTTATCTAAAGATTCCTTACAGAGCGCAGCAGGGTCTTTCATATCCCTTGAATGAAAAACAGGTATATCTATCTGGGAACCAAGCGTTATAAGCTGGTCTATTGCCGCCGGACGTTGGAGGTCGGCGGCAACAAGCATCGGTCTTCTGCCCTCTTTCTTGAAAAAACTTGCAAGTTTTGCCGAGGTTGTCGTCTTTCCTGAACCATGCAGGCCCACCATCATAATAACGGTCGGAGGATTCGGGGAAAGCTGTATCCGGGTGTTAGTTCCTCCCAGAAGAGCGCAGAGTTCCTCGTTCACTATCTTTATTACCTGCTGTCCGGGAGTAAGGCTTTCAAGAACTTCCCTGCCAACTGCCTTCTCTTTAACTTTAAAAATAAAATCTTTTACAACCCTGAAATTGACGTCAGCCTCGAGAAGCGCGAGACGCACCTCTTTTAATGCGGCGTCAACATCTTCCTCTTTAAGAAGACCCCTGCCTCTCAGTTTCTTAAATATTGCTTCAAGTTTTTCGGCAAGCGATTCAAACATCGTTTTAAAGCAGTTTTTCTATTTCAATTTTAAGTTCTTTAACAAAATCAGGAGTGTACATGTGCCTGCTTACTATTGCGCCTTCCCTGTTAATAAGAAAACTCACAGGAATACCGATTATGCCGTATTGCTTTATTGTCTCTCTTGCCACAATAAATACGGGGTATTTCACTTCATGTTCCTTTATATAATCCTTCACAGTGCCTGTGCTCTCGGGCGTGAGGGCCAGGATTACAAACCCTTTGTCTTTATATTTTTCATAAATCTTATTAAGCTCCGGAGTAAGCTCTCTGCACGGCGGACACCATGTTGCCCAGAACTCAACCAGAACCACCTGGCCCCTATAATCAGAGAGACTTACGGTATTTCCACTCACATCTTTTGCTCTAAAATCAGGCGCTATATTCCCTATGGTAGGGGGCCCTGCCCCAACTCCGGCTTCTTTTTTCTTGCATGCAGACGGTAACACCAGAAATGCGATAACAATAACCGCAAAAATGCTTTTCACTTGATTTATTCCTCTATGGATTAGACTTTTCCGCCCCGAGCAGCTCGGGACTAAGCGCTGAGCAAAGAATCTATCTTGGATTTAAGCTGTGTTTTAGGCACTGCCCCTACAATCTGGTCTACTCTTTCGCCGTTCTTAAAGAACATTATTGTCGGAATGCCCATTATTTTATACTTACTTGCAATATCAGGGTTTTCATCAGTGTTCAGCTTTGCCACCTTTATCTTCCCTGCATACTCCTTAGCCAGCTCTTCAACTGTGGGCGCTACCATTTTGCAAGGCCCGCACCATACTGCCCAGAAATCAACCATAACCACTCCCTGACTCTGAAGAACCTCTTTGTCCCATGTAGAAGTCGTAACTTCAACCATACCCTCTCCCATTACAAGCCTCCTTAAACTTTCAATAATTTATTAATTATATTGTTTGGCTGCAATCTTTGTCAACGCTACGTTTCATAGCAACATTCATAATGATTTCTATTTGAGGCAACATGCGTTAAACGAATATTCTTCTCCTCAACCCATAACTATCCGCATGTTTGGCATGTCCGAGCCAGCTTTGAACAGAGGCGTTGAGTTTTATTACTGTCAGTATCTTGTGACCCGATTCTTATATTACTCCCCTCCTTACCAAGGAGGGGTTGGGGAGGTTATGAAATATGTTTCACAACACTCGTTAAAACACCCTCAATATTTTCACAAATTTCTTTATTTGTAAATCTGAAAAACTTAATTCCATACGCTTCTATAATTGCCTGTCTTTCCTTGTCGTAATCTTCTGCGCCTTCAATAAAATGTGAATCGCCATCCACTTCTATTGCCAGTTTCAATTTCGGACAGTAAAAATCTATCACAAAACTGCCGATGCTGTACTGTCGTCTGAATTTATATCCCATTAATCCTTTGCCTTTTAGTTTTGACCACAATATGACTTCAGCCTTAGGCATATTGCTTCTGAGCATTTTGCGCTTTTGCTTTTCACTCGCTTTGTTGAATGCTTTTGTCATGGAATACTCTACCCCTCCCAACCTCCCCTTGTAAAGGGGAGGATTATTGGAAAGGAACCTTGTAAATGGGAGGGGTTCAGGCGGCAAAGAAGGTTATGCAGGTGGAGGGCGAGGTCGTGTTTAAATCGTGACATTGTAAAAGGGAGGGTTTCAGGTTTGAGATTAATTTTCTCCCCTTACCAATGGGAGATTGTAGAGAGGTCATCTTTCTATTTATTCTTTAGAAAACGGTCGCTGTTGTACTAGCTCAACAGCCTCATTAACCCTATTTTCCCCTATTCTTGATAGTATACGTACCAATGATAATCTTTGCCAAAAAACTTGAATAAGCGAGGTCCTGATGTAAATTCTTTTTTGTCTCCTTGTTGTTTGCCGTCGACTATAGTTACTGTGTAATAATTGCCGGGTAAAAGATAATCTTCAACCCGATATTTTGGACCTAAAACATAACTTTTCACTCCGTCTCCGTTTTTATCCGTAAAGTTGATTTGCACCGTCTTGTAATTACTGAGATTTTGCACCACTCCTTTGTATCCCTCGCTCTCTGACGAAGGTGTCATTGTTGTTACAGGATCCTTCTCACCCATGAGCTTCTTCACAAGTCTTTTGCTTGAATCTATCAGTTCGTCAAGCTCGCATTTGCATTTGTCTTCTGACTGCGCCTCTATCTTTCCTGTCTCTGCGTTGATAAGGGAAAGCGATAGATAATATGTCTTTCCAATTAAAGATACCGAGCCTGCGACTATCTTCCCCACTCCAAGCATCTGCCCTGCCTCAACTATGCACTGTCCTGTTACACAGCCTGAAAGCTGGAATTTCTGCTCTCCGAGCATTTTGTCCATGTTTCCCCTGTCTATGAGTTCCCATTTGCCTGATTTAAAGACTTCACGTCTGATGCTTTCTGATAGGGGATATGATATATCCTTGTCAACTTTGCCCCTTGCCTCGAGGTCAAAGACCGCAATCATTGTATCAATGCGTTTTATTGGCTTTTGGGTTTCGGTTTTTTCAGAGTTTGATGATTTGGAGAGTTTTGATGGCTTTTCAGCCGCCTCAAGATTCTCGCCGAGGAGAGCGGAGAAGAACAGGGATGTGAAAATGAGCATAGAAATAAATAAAACTACTGAAATCTGAAATGTTTCCTGCTTACTTTAAGCATTAACCTTCTCTTTAAGCCATTCATTTATTAGGGCGTCTTCTTGTTTATGCAGTTTTTTGGCCTTGCTTTTAATCCTTGAGAATAAGTTGACATCAATTCCAACATACTTTTTCTTTTTTAGAGAGAACATTATCTCTTTTGTTTCTTCTGCGTCGCCGAATTCTCCAAAATCGCGTTCATCCCAGAAATCGGACGCCTCATAAATGCTCATGTCTTTTATCTTCTTACTTTGTTTCATGTCTTTTCCTCTCGGCTTTGTTCATATCTCTTGCTGTAACTATTAAAGCCTTGTTATTAAGCTTCATAATAAAAAAGACTGACATATACCTGCCGTTGTTAGTCCTTCCAAGGGCATTATATAAATGCTCGCCTTCAACTCTGCCCTTTTCTTTTTTGAAAATTCTGCAATTCCCGCCCAGAACTTCTTCCACTTCAGAGGCCAGAACATTATGCTTCCATGCAAGCTTTTCAACTATCGTATCAAGCCATATTATATCATCTATTATAAACACATAACCTTCTTTTATCTCAAAAATTTTCCTGCCTTTTGCCTCAATACCTTCTCAAAGTCAGGCAGTTCGCCGGGAATGATGTCCCTTATCTTTCCGTCCGAGCTTATGAAAAATGTCATCGGAAGGCCTTTGACGCTGTATTTCCTGCCTACCCAGCCGTGAGGGTCGCTTAAGATTAACGGCTTGTCAACTTTTAATGTCTCAAGAAACTCCATTACCTTGTCAACGTCTTCCTGATAGCCTACGATTACAATCTTTATCTTCTTCTTTGCAAATTCGTCAACAAGAGAATTTAGTATAGGCAGTTCTCTTTTGCAGGGTATGCAGGTTGAGGAGAAGAAGTTCAGGATTATACCTTTGAATACACCCCCCTTACTTCCCCCCTTGCCAAGGGGGGACTGAGAGGGGTGGTTTCCTTTAGCAGGAGGGGTTATATTGTCGCTTAGATGAAAAAACTCGTTGTTTTTGTCTCTCAGGGAAAATAATGGCGCATCCTGATTGACCTCTAAGGCAGAGGCTGTTGAAACGAAGGCAAGAACAAACAGGGCTGTTAAAATCTTACGCATCTTAACCCTCCTGACTCTTTTTTATGCTGAAAAAACAATACCTAAAGGCAGTAGTGACTGTCAAGGTAATTTTCACCTCAATACCCTCCCCGAACGGCTTCCGGTAAATTTGCCTTTCCATACAGCAGGAGTTCCATTTACAACCACATAATGAATCCCTTCAGACTTCAAAAACGGCTTATCAAAAGTAGCCCTGTCAATTATACTCTCAGAATCAAAGACAACAATATCCGCAAATGCGCCTTTCTTAAGAACTCCTCTGCCATTTATTCCAAACGTCCTGGCTGGAAGCATTGTTATCTTATGTATTGCTTCGCTCATGTTCATAAGCCCTTCATCCCTGACGTATTTTCCAAGAAATCTCGGAAAACTTCCGAATCCCCTCGGATGAGGCTTGCCGTCATAAGTAATGCCAGACATACTCCTTGCAGAACTGTCAGAGCCTATCATTGCAAACGGCAGAGAGAGAAACCTTCTGAGATTCTCCTCACTCATCGTTGAAAATATTGCGCCGGCCCTGAGCTTTTCATCAATTATAATTTCAAAAAGCGCATCAACCGGATTTTTATTAATCTTCCTTGAAATATAAGATAAGGCCTTGCCTTCCATCCACTTATTTTTTTGAGATGATACAGAAGACACGCTGACCTTGGTCCAATAATTTTTATCCGGATGTTTGTATAGTATTTCTTTTCTCATCTTCCCCTGTATTTTCTGATTTCTCAACCTCCTCAATTCTTCCTCAGTTCCGCCATCGTATGCCCATGTCGGCAATATCGCGTCAAGGTCTGTGCTTGATGCTGTATAAGGATACCTGTCGCAGGTAACTTTAATGCCTCTTTTTTTAGCGCTGTTTATCAAAGATATTGCCTCATCTATCTTATCCCAGTTTTCTTTTCCGCTTGTTTTTATATGCGATATGTGAACCCTGATATTTGCTTTTTCCCCGATGCGGATTATCTCCTTTATTGATTCAATAAGCCCCTTGCCTTCGCTTCTCATGTGAGAGGTGTAGATACCACCCCCCCATCCCCCCCTTACCAAGGGG
>MNVK01000088.1 GCA_001871685.1 Nitrospirae bacterium CG1_02_44_142 | reverse complement strand
TTGTAAATGCTGAAGCGGGAAGCCTCATTCTTAAGGATAAGGAAAACTGCGAACTCTTTTTTGAAGTGGCGCTTGGAGACAAGGGCGAGAAGGTCAAGGAGATGCGGCTCAAAAAAGGCGAGGGCATAGCGGGGTGGGTCGCTGACAAAGGTGAGCCTGTGATAGTGCATGATGTGCAGTCAGACCCGAGGTTTTTCAGGGGCGTGGACGCCAGGAGCAAGTTTTTTACAAGGGATATGATATGTGTGCCTGTAAAGACAAAGGGGGATATTTTTGGCGCACTCCAGACCATAAACAAAAAGTCAGGGAGCTTTGACAATGAGGACCTGGAAATACTCTGCGCGCTTGCAAATCAGGTGGCGGTTGCGATAGAAAACTCAAATCTCTATCAGGAGCTTAAAGATACCTTTTACGGCACGGCGCAGGCGCTTGCAGAGACCGTTGAAAAAAGAGACCCTTATACGGGCGGACATACAAAACGGGTTATGAACTACAGCCTGGCCATAGGACGCATACTCGGGCTTGACAAGGCAGAGCTTGAAAATTTAAAACTTTCTGCTATACTTCATGACATCGGGAAAATCGGGATACGCGACAATGTGCTTCTTAAAGAAGGCAGGCTTGAGCCCGGGGAGTTTAAAGCGATGTGTATGCATCCGGAATATGGTTCAGAGATACTCAGTCATGTTAAGCAGCTGAAAGATGTTATTCCTGGAATGAGAGGGCACCACGAAAAGTATGACGGAACAGGATACCCGGATGGCTTGAAGGGCAGTGAGATACCGCTGCCGGCCCGGATTATTGCAGTTGCCGATACCTTTGACGCCATGACAACCGACAGGCCGTACAGAAAAGCGCGCACCGCAGATGAGGCATTGGATGAATTAAAAAAATATGCAGGCAAACAGTTTGACCCGTCCGCAGTAAATGCGTTTTTAAAGGCGTGGCCTGAGATTCGCAGCGGCGGAAAAGAAATGGAGATTGAGCTGTGAAAATAGAAGTTCTCGGATGTTCAGGAGCAGAATTTCCGGGGCATAATCCTCCGGCTTTCTTGATAGACGAAAAAATATTGCTTGACGCCGGAACCATCGGAGCTTACCTCTCCGAGAATGCCCAGTGGAAGATACGGCATATCCTTATCTCCCACGCCCATCTGGACCACATAAGAGGAATCCCGTTTCTCGCAGACAATATAATCATAAAAAATAAGAAGCATAATGTTACGGTGATAGGGATTGCGCCGGTGTTGAAGGCGCTGAAAGACAATCTCTTGAACAATAAGATATGGCCTGATTTCACAATGATACCAAATGCTGAAAAGGCCGTAATAAGGTTTTTAGAGGTGAAGCCCGGCAAAGGCATTGAAGTTAACGGCTATAAAATTACTGCTTACAGAGTCAACCATTCGGTTCCTGCAGCCGGTTATATAATTGAGGATGGAAGAGGGAAAAGACTCCTTTATACAGGCGACACAGGGCCGACACATGCCATCTGGAAAGAGGCGGGCAGGATAAAAATACATAGGGCCATAATAGAGGTCTCTTTCCCAAACAAAATGGAAGCTATGGCTGTTGAGACAGGGCATCTCACTCCCAGGCTGCTCAAAAAAGAGCTGGACAAGATAAAGATGCCTCCGGACAAAATACTAATAACACATCCCAAGCCGCAGCATATTAAAACCATAAGGGCTGAGATTAAAAAACTTGGGATTCCCGATATCAGACTGCTTAAAGACGGCGAGGTTATAAATATCTGATGTGGTTTAAAAAGTTAAAAGAGCCGAAACTGCAAAAGAAGGTAAAGATTCCCGAGGGGCTCTGGGTAAAATGCGATAACTGCAAGGAAATTGTTTACAAAAAAGAGATAGACAAGAATCTTAAAGTCTGCCCAAAGTGCAATTACCATTTCAGGATAAGCGCCAAAGAAAGAATCAAGCTTCTTGCGGACGAAGGAAGTTTTATAGAGTTTGACGCAGATATGCATTCAGGAGATCCTCTGAATTTTAAAGACTCCCTTTCTTACCCTGACAGGATAAAAGAGAATCAGAAGAAGAGCGGTCTTCCTGAAGCTGCGGTTTCCGGCGAGGCAGCGATAAACGGTTTTCCTGTCATCCTTACTGTGATGGATTTTTCGTTCATGGGCGGAAGCATGGGCTCTGTTGTCGGAGAAAAGATTTCAAGGGCTGCGGAAGCGTCTCTTGGGAAAAAGGCGCCCCTGATAAGCATTGCATCATCAGGCGGAGCCAGGATGCAGGAAGGAATATTTTCCCTCATGCAGATGGCAAAGGTTTCTGCGGCAATTGGAAAACTTAAGGGCAATGGCGTCCCTTATATCTCTGTACTTGCCGACCCGACATTCGGCGGAGTCGCTGCAAGTTTTGCCGCGCTCGGAGATGTAATAATCGCTGAACCGAGAAGCCTGATAGGCTTTGCAGGGCCCCGCGTCATAGAGCAGACAATGAAACAGCAGCTCCCTGATAATTTTCAGAGGGCGGAGTTTCTTCTTGAGCATGGGTTGATAGATATGGTTGTCAGCAGAAAAAACATGAAAAAGACCCTTGCAAAGTTCATAGAATTCCTTTCGTAGAAATCCGTCATTCGTACCCGCCGCGTTTATTTTGTCCTTGTAATTCTCCGAAAATTTGTCTTATACTGCTTTTCATGAGAGACAAGAGCACCCTTAATAAAAATATGGGAAGTGTCCCCTTTAACGGCTACCCTTCTTTAGGTGTTCTAATTCTGAAAGAGTTTTCCTCTTCTTACTTTTACCTCATTTAATGTAAAATATTGCACTTATGGGTTACGCCGGTGCAATAGATTATCTCTACGGGCTTCAGAAATACGGCATCAAGCTGGGGCTTGATAACACTGTGAGGCTGCTTTCTCTGCTTGGCAATCCGCAAGATAGTTTCTCAACTATCCATATTGCAGGGACCAACGGGAAAGGCTCTACATCAGCAATGATAGCTTCTATATTACAGTCAGCGGGATTCAGAACAGGATTGTTTACATCTCCGCATCTCGTAAGCTTCACGGAGAGGATGAGGGTCAACAATGAAGAGATAACAGAGGGGGATGTAGTTGAACTCACAGAAGAGATAAGATGCAAGATACAGGATACAAGATGCAGGATACAAGATGCAGGATACAACCCCCCTCTATCCCCCCTTAGCAAGGGGGGAATTAAAGGGGGGTATCGTGAATCATGCATCATGAATCGTGCATCACCACAAGAGCTGACTCCTACTTTTTTTGAGGTTGTGACTGCAATGGGATTCCTGTATTTTAAGAGAAAAAATATTGACTGGGCAGTGGTTGAGACCGGAATGGGCGGACGGCTTGATGCAACAAATGTTCTGCTGCCTGAGGCGTCTGTCATAACAAGCATCGGTTATGACCACAGCGAATTTCTTGGCAATGCCGTCTCAGAGATTGCGGAAGAAAAAGCGGGGATAATAAAAGAGGGGGTTCCTGTTATCACGTCAGCTCAGGAGCCGTCTGTAATGGACGCAATCAAAAAGAAGGCAGAGGAAAAGAATGCAGGCCTTTTTATTTATGGAAGGGATTTTTCAGCGGCAATAAAGTCAGAGGATACAGACGGAAGTGTTTTTAATTATAACAGCGATAGCAGTTTAGAGGATTTGGTTATGCCGCTTCCGGGCAGGCATCAGGTGTTGAATGCGGCTCTTGCGCTAAAAACAATTGAGCTTGTTTCTAAGAAATCTTCACATCACGCATCACGCATCACGCATCACGCCGTCAGAAATGGGCTTGGAAATGTAAAATGGCACGGCAGGCTTGAATTCATCTCAAAGGAACCTCCGATTCTGATTGACGGGGCGCATAACCCTTCGGCTGCAAAAATTCTCGCAGATTCGCTTAAGGAAATTTTTTCCAAGATATACGAAAGAATAATATTGATTGCAGGCATAATGTCTGATAAGGACATAAGAGGGATAATGGCGCCGCTTTTGCCCCTGGCCTCTGAAATTATATTGACAGCTCCGGCTTATGAGAGGGCGGCCTCGCCGCAGAAACTTGCAGAATGCGCAGCAGAGATGGGATTTACGAATACACATATTGCGCCAACCGTGAAAGAAGCCATTGCTATGGCAGTTACAATGGCAGGGGTTAGGGGCTGGGGGTTAGGGGTTAGCAAGACCAATCCCCAAACCCTAAATCCTAACCCCCTAATCTTAATCACCGGTTCGTTTTACACTATAGGCGAGGCTAAGGAGATGCTTTGTGGAAGAGGCATTCTTTCAAGTCTGAGGGAAACGAGATGAAACACATGATACAAGATACAGGATTTAGGATGCAGGATACAACCCCCCTCTATCCCCCCTTAGTAAGGGGGGAATTAAAGGGGGGTATCATGTATCATGTATCATGCATCATGCATCGTTCTTTTTTGTTTTTCTTATTGCTGTTTACTGTCTACTGTCTACTGTCTGCTGTTTACTGTTTTGCTGAAGAGCCCCCGACATTCATAACATCGGATTCTTTGGAGCATGAAAAGGATACATCAATGTATACGGCAAGGGGCTCTGTGCTTGTTGAACAAGGCGAAACAATAATAATGGCAGATGAAATGAAGTATGACGAGAAGACATTCAATGTCTTTGCTGAAGGGGATGTAGTGTCTGACAACCCTGATATGTTTCTCAAAGCTAAAAAGGCAGAGTTCAATCTTAGGACCAAAAAAGGCACTTTCTATAATGCCGAGATTTTTTCAAAAAAAGAAAAATTCTATATCTCCGGCTCCGAGATAGAAAAAAGGGGAGAAAAGGAATATTACGTTAAAAAGGCGACCATAACAACCTGCGAAAACCCTTCTCCTGAGTGGTGCATCAAAGGCAGGACTGCCGATATAATTATCGGAGACCGTCTTAAGTCCGGGAACGCCACTTTTCATATAAAAGACTTCCCGGTTTTATATACGCCTTATCTCTGGGCGCCTGTGCTTACCGAGAGGAAGACAGGGCTTCTCACGCCTGTAATTGGTTATTCACAGTCAAAAGGCTTTTATTACAGACAGCCGTTTTTCTGGGCCATAGATGAAGATAAGGATGCAACATTTATTGCTGACTGGCAGAGCAAGGCAGGCATAGGAGAAGGGGCTGAATACAGATATGCAGCGCCCGGAGATGTGGAGGGCAAACACTGGCTCTATCATTTCTATGACAAAAGGGCAGGACAGAATTTTTATGAATTGAAGTCTTCCCATACAAAAAGGAGCATGGACAGTCTTTCAGGCTACTGGAACTTGAATCTGCTAAATGAAAAAGGAAAAAGTTTTTACAGGGAATACAGCATTAACCGCTTGGAAAGGGTAAACAGATTTCTTGAATCAACAGGCGAGCTGACGCTTCCTTCGGAGAATTCACGCCTTTACCTCATGTCACAATATATTATTGACCTGAAAGATGGAAGCGATACCTCAGCCATAGCTCAGAGACTGCCTGAATTAGGGTATGTTGTTAACCCCTCCGGTGTAGGGCCTGTAGTTTTCTCCATGACGTCGTCTGCGTCAAATTTCTCAAGGGACATAGGCGTATCAGGACAGCGTCTGGACCTTTATCCTAAGCTTTCCCATTCCTTCGGAGACAAGGTCATTCTTTCCCAGAATCTCGGATTAAGAGAGACCATGTATTCTTTGCATAAAAACGAGGCTGACGGATTTAAGAGTTCAGTGCACAGGGATATGTTTGATTACAATATCACAGCGTCCAGCCGGTTAATAAAAAAATATGGCGAGGATTTAACGCACGGCGTTGAACCTTCTCTGACATATACGTTTGTGCCCTGGATTAAAAAAGACAATGCCAATGTCCCGCTGTTTGATTCCACAGAACTTTATTCAAGGCAGTCATCAATAGGCCTTTCTCTTGTAAATAGGCTCCTGGATAAAAAAGGCGAGTTCCTAACGACAAGCATGTCGGAATCGTATAACTCATACGGAGGAGACACGCCATTTTCTCCGTTAAGCGTGTCGGCGTCTATTCCGAGGCCTTTCCCTATAACTGCCGACGCCTCTTATAATCACTATACGAGCCGTATTGAGACTGTAAACTCAACAGTATCTATCCCTGTAAAAAAATTTTCATTTTCTCTGGGGGAGAGATACAACCAGCCTAATAATACTATGTTTTATGACATCGGGGCTGTTTATAATCATTCTAAAAACTTGTCGGCAGAGGTCAAAGTCTGGTATGATTCTAAGGGAGGAGGAATGAGGGATTCTTCGTTTATCATGAAATATCTTCAGCAGTGCTGGGGAATAACAATAACGGTTAACAGGAGGCCTCCTGATAAAGTAAACAGCAAGCCAAGCGAGCTTAGTGTGCTTGTAACCTTTGATTTGCTCGGACTCGGCTCTTATTCTGCGAGGAAATAGACATGGCGCTAAGGAAAAAATATCTTGGAGAACTTCTGATAGAAGCCGGGGTTATAACCGCGGAACAGCGTGATAAGGCCATGCAGGAACAGAAGAGGCTTGGCAAAAGGCTTGGAGAAACACTTGTCAGCCTCGGGGTTATTACGGAAGAAGTTATGGCAAAGGCGCTCAGCGCGCAGATGGGACTGCCGTTTAAAGAACTGCGGTCTATATCTGTAGCCCCGGGGGTCATAGATTTGGTGCCGGAGTCTCTCGCGCGAAAACACAAGGTGCTGCCGCTTACGATTAATAACGGAAGGCTCACCCTTGCCATGGCTGACCCCCTCAATGTCTTTGCGACAGATGAGATAAAACGGATTACAAGGATGCCTGTGAATGCGGTTGTCATAACGGAATCAGACCTCATAAATGCGCTTGACAGATATTACAGCAGGGGAGAAATGAATGAGGTTGTTAATGCCGCGGATGTTTACTATCCTAAAAAGGAAAAAATTGTTGCCGCAGCAGAGGCGATGGTTGAAGACACGCCAATCGTGAAGCTCGTCAATACAATAGTTACGCAGGCTGTAAAGGACCGGGCCAGCGACATACACATAGAACCTTATGAGGATTCCCTTCGCGTCAGATTCAGGATTGATGGAAAACTGCATGATATTATGAAACCTCCCAAGCATCTTCATTCAGGCGTTGTCTCCAGGATAAAGATACTTTCAGGGATGGATATAGCAGAAAAGAGAGTGCCTCAGGATGGAAGATTCCCTATAAATATTGAGAGCAGGCAATTTGATATAAGGGCGTCAACGCTGCCTACGCATCACGGCGAGAAAATAGTTCTGAGGCTCCTTGAAAAAACCTCGGGGCTTCCGCAGCTCACGCTCGGTCAGCTTGGATTCCCGAAAAATGTGCTGGAGTCTTACGAAAAGCTGATAAGCAGGCCTTACGGGTTTATACTTTCAACGGGGCCCACCGGCTGCGGTAAGACAACAACCATGTATTCGTCTCTGCGGAATATAAGCGCAGCAGAGAAAAATATAGTAACAATAGAGGACCCCATAGAGTATAATCTGCCTAATATAAATCAGGTGCAGGTCAATGTAAAGGCAGGGCTGACATTCTCATCAGGGTTGAGGCCCATTCTCAGGCAGGACCCTGATATAATAATGGTCGGCGAGATAAGAGACACTGAGACAGCATCCATCGCGACCCATGCAGCGCTTACAGGGCATCTTGTTCTCAGCACCCTCCATACAAATGAGGCGGTCGGCGCCATAGCCCGGTTAATAGATATGGGCATTGAACCATTCCTTATCACGTCTTCTCTTATCGGAGTTTTAGGTCAAAGGCTCATTGTAAAAATCTGCCCTTACTGCAAAGAAAGTTATACCGCTGACGAAGAGATGTTAAGGCGTGTGGGGATTAAAGGAAAAGTGCTCTTGCACGGCAAGGGATGCAGCGAGTGCCGTTTCACAGGATACCTCGGAAGAGAAGGATTATTTGAACTCCTTCTGGTTACAGAGGGGATAAAGAAGTTGATAATAGACAAGGCTCCTGCAAGCGAAATAAAGGCACAGGCGATAAAGGAAGGCTTTAGAACCATGAGGCAGGAAGGCCTCTTAAAGGCAGTGGATGGCGTTACGACAATTGAAGAAGTAATGAGAGTAACACAGGAGACAGAATAAAAGTGCCGGCTTACAGCTACAAAGGCAGAACATCGTCAGGAGAGATTGTAAACGGCGTTATTGATGCGCCTAACACCGATGCGGCTGCAGAGCAGCTTTTTTCCAAAGGATATACCCCTGTAAAAATACAAGCTGAAGAAGAGATTAAACCTCCCGGCGGGAGCGGATGGCAGATTTTTGACAGGGTAAAGGATGAAGACCTCATAGTGTTCAGCCGGCAGCTTGCAACCCTTATTACCGCAGGCATATCCTTTATCAGAAGCCTGGACACGCTTTCGGAGCAAACAAAGAGCAGAAAGCTCCGCAAGATAATAGAAGAAATAAGAAGAGACGTTGAGAGGGGCAGTTCATTCTCCGACGCCCTGACAAAATTTCCGAAGGTATTCTCCACGCTTTATATCAGTATGGTAAAGGTAGGCGAAGAGGCCGGAGTCCTGGATGACATTCTTGGGAGGCTGGCGTCTCTGCTGGAACATGATGCGACAACAAGGGCGCGGGTAAAGGCGGCGACAAGATACCCCGTCATAGTTGTAATAAGCATGGCAATTGCCTTCCTTATTCTCACAACATTTGTGGTCCCGAAATTCGCTTCATTATATCAATCTGCAAAGGTAGAGCTTCCATTTCCGACACGGGTGCTTATATTCCTGAATAAAACAATCAGGTCTTACTGGCCGCTTCTATTAGCCGCGGCAGCCGGCGTTATTTTTGCATTCAGGGGATACGTAAGGACTCCGTCCGGCAGATGGAACTTTGATAAGTTTAAGCTCAAGGTTCCGATAATCGGCTCTGTTGTTGAGAAAACTGTTATGTCCAGGTTTTCAAGGATATTCGCTACACTTTACGGCAGCGGCATCCCGATGCTCCATGCGCTTGACATAGTTGCAGGCACACTCGGGAATATCATCATTGCCAGGGCTGTTGAGGTGATAAAAGAGAGTGTGAGCGAAGGAAAAGGCCTGGCTGTGCCGATGGCAGGCACCATGGTCTTTCCGCCGATGGTTACGCAGATGGTTGCTGTTGGCGAGGAAACAGGAGCGCTTGATGATATGCTCACAAAGGTAGCCGACTATTACGACCTGGAGGTTGAATATGCGATTAAAAACCTTTCAACAACGCTTGAACCGGTTCTGCTGGTCTTTCTTGCCGGCGGGATACTCTTTTTAGCGCTGGGGATATTCCTTCCAATATGGGACATGATGAAAGTTATGAAAAGATAATAGCAGCCTTTTTAAAAAGGCGGTTTTATTTTGGACTCTTTGTATTCCTCCCCCTGTTTTTTTCTGTTTTTGCCGCGGCTGCGCCGCTAATTTTATTAGCAAGATTCAGGGCTGTCTTTAAGCGCGGCTTTATTGACCCGGCCGAGCTTATCTCCATTTATAGTTTTGCGGAGCAGTGGACTTACATCCTGGCTGCAGCGGCATTTGTGACGGGGCTGATTGTTGCCTACGCTCTTGTAAGGCCTGCAAGAAAATTATTAAGCGAAGGCGGAAAAGGCAAGAATATAGAGGAATTCAGTTCGCTTGGCAAGGAGTTTACAAAAATAGCCGCATCCCTCAGCAAGTACACCTCATTGCTCGAAAGCACAACAGGAGGAGTAATGACAGCCGACAAAAGCGGAGCGATAACAATGGCGAACCCCTATGCCTGTCATATACTCGGCAGTAAGGAAACTGACCTGCTTGGCAAAAATATCGGAACCGTATTGAATATAACAAGGGATTTACAAGCAGCTCTGAAGGGAGACGCCGCTGCCTCTGAGCTGAATATAACAATAAACGGTGAAAGCAGGACCATAGGTTATACTCTTTCACCAATAAAAGGCAGATATGGCATAGACGGAGCAGTGTTCAATTTTATGGATACTACAAAGATAAAAGAGATGCAGCTTGAGATGCAAAAAACTGAAAAACTGGCGAATATCGGAACGCTGGCAATGGAAGTAGCGCATGAGATTAGGAATCCCCTTGCTTCCATAAAAGGGCTTGTACAGCTTATCGGCGAGGACATGAATGACAACGCGCAGAAGAAGCTTTATATCAATACAATACTCAAAGAAACAGAGCGGCTGAACAGGGTTGTGGACACCATCTTTGAGAAAAAAACCTCCGCCTCCGAAGGGGAGAGTCTCATGGATATAATCCACAGGGTTGTGCTCTTATGCAGTCAGGCAGCAAAGGATAAGACTGTAAGAATAATGGAGGACTATGATGAAACTGTCAGAAATATACAAATGGGAGATGATAGGTTTTTTCATGCGTTTTATAATATAGTCCAGAACGCCTATGAGGCAGTTGGAAAAAACGGAGAGATAGGCATAAGGGCTAAGATGACGGATGATGGGACTGCTATTGAAGCAAATAGTGATTCTGAACTAAGCGGCGGAATTGAGGCAGCTGCAATATTTGAGGCGGAGGTTACAACCAAAGGCAAGGGACGCGGGATGGGATTGAAAATTGCGAGGGATGCAATAAAGAGCATTGGAGGCGATATAACCGTAGAGACGCCGGAAGGCAAAACAAAGTTTGTTATATGGCTGCCGCATACGAATACGTGATGCAGGATATTTATAACCGTCTTCTGAAGAGGACAAAAAACCTTTCTTTGATTTTTTCGCAGAAGCCCCGCCTTATCCACTGCGCTAATTCTATTTTTTCGGAATTTATAATGTCTTCCTCAAATACATCCATCATCTTTTGCCCTAAATTTTTATCAAGTATTCCGACATTCCCCTCATCATTTCTTCTCAGCGACTGAAAATCAAGATTTGCAGAACCTATGATGTTCCAGCAGCCGTCAAACACGGCAGTCTTCGCATGAAGTATCCTGCCTTTATAGGTGTAAATCTGCACGCCGGCTTTAAGCAGTTCTGTGAAGGACGCCCTTCCCGCATAATCCGCAGCCAGCACATCGCTTTTTAGCGGCAAGAGCAGCCTGACTATGGCGCCCCTTTTAACAGCTTCCGACAGCATATCAATCATCCTTCTGCCCGGAGTGAAATAGGCTGTGGTGAGAAATATGCTCTTTCTTGCATGATTGATGCTGTAATATAAAAGCCTTCTCAGCTTTCTCCTTCCTCTTGATGAACTTGCAAATATAGGCAGCACAGGCAGAGCGCCAGAGTTAAGAGTTAAGAGTCGAAACAACCCCCTTTTATTCCCCCTTAACAAAGGGGGAAAGGGGGTTGTTTCTGCATCTTGTATCTTGGACTTCTGGCTTCTGCTCTGCTGCTCTATTATCGGTTTCCCGCCCCACAGCAGCCAGCTTTTCTCAAACTCGCTTAACAGCGTCATGGCTATCGGGCCTTCAAGCAGTATGCCTGTATCTCTCCACGCCTCTTTATGCCTTTTGAAATAATATCCCCTGTATTCATTTGCGATGTTCAACCCTCCGGTGAATACCTTTTCCCCGTCTATCAAAATAAGTTTTTTATGGTCGCGGCGGGCATAATGCAAGGGAGCGGTCCACTTGAAAGGGTAAGAGGCCCTGACATTTATCCCTGCGAGTTTTAATTCTGCCCAGAATTTCCGCGGGGTTCCAAAAGAGCCGAAGTGGTCATAAAGAATGAATACGCGGACTCCTTCTGCGGCTTTTTTTTTCAGCAGCTCTGCCAGTTCAATGCCTGTTTCATCATTGCGGAATATGTAGAATTCAAGGCAGACGAATCTTTCTGCGCCTGCAATGGAATCAAATATCGTTTTGAACAGCTCCCCGTTCTTCCACAAAAGGCGGACGCTGTGGCCGCCTGTAAAACTGCCGCCGTATAATTTTTCTATTTTGGGTATTTCAAAGGCTGTTCTTATATCTCTGCTGTCATGCATAATGAAATCATTGCCTAAACAATATTTTATGTCAACTGTTTGTATGTGCTAAAATATCAACGCACACAAAAACATTAAAGAGGTTTGGAATGTCATTCAGCGCTAATGAACATAGGATATTAATAGCAGATGATGACGCCAGCATCCGTTTTTTCCTTGGTGAACTCCTCAAAAAGGAAGGTTTTGAGTT
>MNVK01000070.1 GCA_001871685.1 Nitrospirae bacterium CG1_02_44_142 | reverse complement strand
CGGCCCCGACCCGGTCGGGACTTTTTAGGGAACGCAAGGCCTCTGTCCCTGTTTCAAAGGACGTGACTTCATAGCCTGCTGTCCTCAGGGCGTCCTCAAGAGTAACCCTCATCAGCTTTTCGTCTTCAATTAATAGAATAGTTTCTTTCATTGCCCTGCCGGAAAGCTCATTGCAAATGTGCTTCCTTTGCCGGCCTCGCTTTCAACGGAAATTTCTCCATTGTAGTTTCTGATTATTTCGTAAGTCAACCAGAGGCCCAGTCCGGTTCCTTCGCCGGGAGGCTTTGTGGTAAAGAACGGGTCAAAAATCTTTCCAATGTTTTCCTGCGCAATACCGCTGCCTGTATCGCTGACCTCTACTTTAATCTTTGAATCTTCCCTATATCCTCTGACCTTTAAGGAGCCTCCATCTTCCATGGCCTGAATCGCATTTATAAAAAGATTAAGCGTAATCTGCTGGAAATCATGCGGGTCAATAAATATCATAAGTCCGCTGTCCGCCTCATTGATGAACTGAATCCTGCTCTTTTTGATTTTATATTCAACAAAGGAATACACATCACTTACAACGTCCCTGATATTTACCGGAGCAGGCCTGTGCTCGTTCTTCCTGGCCATCCACAGGAGCTTGCTCACCGTGCTTTCTATCCTATCAAGCCCCTCATTAATAAGGCTCAGATATTTTGCCCTGAACCCGGGGTCGCCGCCTTTCTGCTTTAATATCTGAAGACAGTTGAAAAGCCCTCCGAGCGGATTGTTTATTTCATGGGCGACTCCGGCGGCCAGGATGCCTATGGACGCCAGTTTTTCCGACTGGACTAATTTTTCATGGGTTCTCTTAAGTTCTTCGTTGGCCTGTTTTATCCTCTCAATCATGCTGTTGAATCTTTCTCCGAGGAGGGCGAGTTCGTCATGCCCTTTCACGTCAACCTTAACATCAAGATAATCCCCTCGTGTTTTTTCCATCGTGGCTGCAAGCTGCGTTATCGGGCTTATAAACCGCCTGCTCAGCAATAGTATAACCCCGAATTCGGCAGCAATAAGGAAAAGAGTAAGGATTACAATTTTTTTGACAGTTGCAACAATTTCACGCTCCACTTTTTTCAATGAGACGCCGAACCTTAAAGTCCCCCAGCGTTTCTTGCCTATGGAAAGCGGGGTAGCCACATCCAGGGCCTTATGCCCGGCGGAAGAAAAATGCTGGATTGTAGTGCTTTCTGCCTTAAGCGCATTTATTGTTAGAGCATCGGTATAGACCTTCCCGTAGTTTGTGATATCGTTGTGAGACATTACTTTGCCGTCCTCGTCAATTATTGCTATGTAAAGCAGTTCCACATCCTGCCTGTTGAATATCTCAAGTATGTAGTTGTCAAGCAGCCCTCCTTCTTCTACAAGCCCGAGCCTTTCATAAATGAGGTCATTTATTATCGGAATGGCAAGGGTTTCTCCGAGCAGCCTGCCCTCTCTCTCAACTTCGGTGTAAAGTATGGCCTTTTCTCTTTCAACAGCTATATAACCTATAACAGCCATAAGCAGAATAATAGCTATTGTGGTAACTAAAATAAATTTTGTCTGGAGTCCAGACTTGGGAAAGAGATTAAATGACATTTTCATTCCCCTTTGTGCCGACCTGGTTTCACAGCCGTATCTTTGGGTGGCATCCCGTGCCGCAGGTCTGAGGCACCGCATTAATCTTTGAGCGTATGTCGGCATAATCGCTGTCAGACACCTCTACAAAGCCGTTCTTGAGGTCATCATCCAGACGTTTAAGCACTTTCTGAGAATTCGCATCATTGGGGTTGAGAGCAAGCAGCGCCTTTTTTATATCTTCAACCGCCGGCATGAACCGCTTGCTTACAACAAGCGGCCCCGTGGGAATCGCATCTGACGTTGCTATAACATCCAGCCCGAGCTTCATATATTTTCTTGCCACCGAGTCCCTCACTGCGCCTGCATCGTATTGCCCCTTTAATACCGCCTTTACAACAGAATCGTGGTAGTCAAAGTTAACATATTGCGCAAGGTCCTTAAGGTGAATCCCTGAGTTTGCAAGAAGATACCGCGGAATAAGATTGCCGGATGTTGATTTGGACGCTGCAAATGCCACTGTCTTGCCTTTAAGTTCAGAAATCTTACTAATATTTGAGTCTTTCTTGGTGATTATAACGCTCTTGTAGGCTGCGTGCCCGTCTATGCCCTTCGGCTTTAAAATACATACAGCTCCGTATTTTGCATGTGCCTCAAGATATGTGAGCGGCCCGAACAAGGCAATATCTATCTCGCCGTTGCCGAGAGCGGTAACTGCTTCCTCATATTTTTTTCTGAGAGTAAGCTCATATTGATATGGCGTCTTTTCTGAAAGGTAGTCCAGAAGCGGCTGGTATTTTTCGTAGAGTATTCTGGGGTTGTCTCTGGGAATCACGCCGAAATGCACAAGCCTTTTCCCTTTGTTCTTTTTTAAGGCATACTCATCCGCATAAACAGTGCGGTCCATCTTTCTGATTGAATCATAAGCGCTGTCCGCTATCCTCACAAAGCCGTCTATCATCATTGCACCAAGTATCTCTTTGCCCTTTGCCGTTTTATCCATATTCAAGAAGGCCTCTTTTAGCTGTCTCTTCAATGCAGGGTCCATATCCCTTGTTACTACTACGGGAGGAATTCCAAAAGGCGGAGAACGTTTTATAACCTTTGTCTGCTTTGCATAGGGGGAATCTTTTTTTAACATATATTCATAAACAAGACTTTCCACCGCCGCTCCGTCAACGAGCCTCTTTGCAACCAGTTCTACCGACTTATTATGGCTGTAGCTGTATATAAATCTCTTGAAAAATTTCTCAGGCGTATATGCCATTGTCTTCAAGAGATATTCAGGGTAGAGCTTGCCGGTGTTGGACCTTGGGTCCACAAAGGCAAAAGCCCTTCCCTTCAATCCTGTAAAAGACTTAACATGACTGTCTTTATGGACAATGATGTATGAATGATATTTAGGGCTGCCGTTTACGCTCGGCGCAACCAGGAGTTCAGCCCCGAATTTATCATGGTCTTTAACATACGGGGCAGAGCAGATAAACGCTATCTTTACCTCTCCTCTCTCAAGCAATGCATCCATTTCCTCGTATGTTCTTCTCTGAACCATCCGGACAGGCCGCTTAATCTGTTCGCCGATATAATCAATTATCTCCTGATAGTATCTAACGGCGTCCACAGGCGTAACCATGGAGGCAACTCCTATCTTTATGATGACCTGTTTTGAATGCGCGCCTGTCTGCCGCACAGGCAGGGATGTGTTTTTAAAAGACTTTGCCGTATCATAACACATCGGTTTTTGCAGAGGGGAAAAGATAAAGCACATGATGATGCTTAATCCTATGACAAACCTGAATCTCATTGTTTCCGCAAGCTGTTCTCCCCTAAGCCCAGGCTTACAGGACTAAGGGGCAAATAGACTAAAAGGGCCGCCATTATAATTTTCTCTTGACAAAGATTGCAAATACTGGCATATTTAATTCAGCCATAGTGTATTATTATATGATATTGAGTTAGGAAATTATACAAGCATCACCCAGGGCATGAGCTCTGGGATTTTATTTTCGGGAGGAAGAGGAAGCATGGGCAACAGACTTTATGTAGGGAATATCTCGTTTCAGTCATCGGAAGATGACCTGAAAGAACTGTTTTCAAAGGCTGGAACAGTAGCATCCGCAAAACTGATAACGGACGCCGCCACAGGCAGGCCGAGAGGTTTCGGTTTCGTTGAGATGAGTTCCGACGAAGAGGCGCAAAAGGCCATAGAGCTGCTGAACGGCAGCAGTTTCATGGAAAGGAACATTGTGGTGAACGAAGCAAAGCCGCAAGGTGAAAGAGACCGCAGCAGCCGCGGCGGCCCCTCAAGAGAAAGAGGCGGATTCAGGGAAAGAAGGCCGGGCGGAAGAAGATAGAACTATCTAACTTTTCCAGCCATACAGACAGGTCAAGATTTTCTTAAAAGCATAGACCCTTTAGAGAGTCTCTGTTCTTTTGAAACTGGAGCGCATTTGGACTGAAAGAGGAAGAATATTTTTTTGAGGCCCGGTTAATGTCTCAAAATTTCCATGTCCTTTGCTGATAATAAGGGAGGCGTTTGCAAAATCGCTCTGGAATTTTTCTGACGTCCATTCCTACGGCGTCAGAGGCATTGTCAATGACATAACAGATTTCTGTAAAATGGGACTTGTGTGCGTTCTGTATTGTTGAAGCGTTTATAACGTCAGCGCCCCGGGCTCTGAGCCGCTCGGAGCGGCTGCTTTTTTGCCGGGAGAAACAAGTGCCTCTACTTTCTCCTAAGCGTCTTTGCCTTTCTCTCAACTTCCTCTTCAAGCCTTTTTTTATACTCTTTCAATTGTCTTACAAGCCTTGCATCCTTTCTTCCGATAATCTCTGCGGCAAAAATTGCCGCATTCTTTGCGCCTGCCTTCCCTATCGCCATTGCTGCAACAGGAATTCCGGGAGGCATCTGCACTGTGGAAAAGAGGGCGTCAAAGCCCTGAAGAGGAGATGAATTAATGGGGACGCCTATCACAGGAAGTATTGTGTGCGCTGCAATAACTCCGGCCAGGTGCGCTGCTGCGCCTGCGCCTGCAATGATTACTTCAAACCCCTTTTTCTCTGCGCCCTTTGCCAGTTTTGCCGCCCTCTCAGGCGAACGATGCGCTGACGCTATTGTTGTCTCAAAGGAAATCCCGAATGCCTTCAAGAGCTTTTCTGTTTCCTCCATGGTCGGCAAATCAGAATCGCTTCCCATTATTATCAGAACTTTTGGTTTCATACTTCCACCTCCATTAAGTCATGATACAGGATACATGATTCAGGATGTAACCCCCCTCAGTCCCCCCTTAGTAAGGGGGGAATTAAAGGGGGGTATCGTGCATCTTGAATCTGTTTATTGCCCTGTCGGCAATATCTTTTCTATAATGCATCCCTTTGAAATGAATCTTTTCTACGGCATTATACGCTTTATTTTTTGCATCCCTTATATCCCTGCCGAGCGCTGTTACTCCGAGCGCCCTTCCGCCTGATGTTACAACTTTATTGTCCCGGGATAGGGATGTGCCTGAATGAAAAACAAAGATATTATCCATTTTTTTGACGTCATTGAGCCCTTCTATGACCTGGCCTTTTTCGTATGCGCCCGGATAGCCCTTTGACGCCATTACAACACAGACTGAAGGCTCAGGTCTCCATTCAAGATTAATATTTGATAATTTTTCATCGGCTATCGCCAGGGCAATATCCACCATGTCCGTTTTAAGCCTGGCAAGGACAGGCTGGGTCTCAGGGTCGCCAAGCCTGCAGTTAAACTCCAGCACGCTCGGTTTATTTTCTTTTATCATAAGCCCCGCATAGAGTATCCCTTTGTATTTTATCCCATCCGACTGCAGCCCTTTTATTGCCGGGCGCATTACCTTATCCATCACAATTGCTTCAAGCTCCGGCGTAAGCACAGGGGCAGGACTGTATGCCCCCATGCCTCCGGTATTGGGACCCTTGTCCCCGTCAAAAATCCGCTTGTGGTCCTGAGCGCTTACCATAGGAAGTATTGTCTTTCCGTCAGTGAATGCCATAAAAGACGCCTCTTCGCCCCGGATACATTCTTCAACCAATACTTTATTGCCTGCATCTCCGAAGGCCCGTCCTTTCATTATAAGTCTAAGCCCTGCTATTGCCTCTTCAACTGTTTCCGCTACAATCACGCCTTTCCCTGCGGCAAGCCCGTCTGCCTTGATGACAATGGGAGCGCCTTTCATACGCACATAATCTTCTGCGTGAAGATAGGAAGTAAATGCCTTATATTCTGCGGTTGGTATCCCGCAGCGCTTCATAAGGTCTTTTGCAAACAACTTGCTGCCCTCAAGCTGCGCTGCCTTCATGTTAGGCCCGACTATCTTCCTGCCGTTTTTCTCAAATACATCAACTATGCCTTTTGATAACGGCGCCTCAGGCCCTACAATCGTCAGGTCAATTCCCTCGTATCTGACAAAATCAAGGAGCGCATCAAAGTTGTTGTCGTTAACACTTATACATTCCGCCAGTTCCGAAATGCCTGCATTCCCCGGGCAGCAGAATATTTTATCTGTGTGTCTGCTCTGAGAAAGTTTCCAGACAATGGCGTGCTCCCTTCCGCCGCCGCCGATAACAAGAAACTTCATTCCGAATCCTCCCTATGTAGTAGGCAGCATATAGCAGGCAGCATGTAGGGAAAAACCCTGTCTGCTGTCTACTGTCTACTTCCCTCCTCTGCCTTCGTTAAGTAATCAGCGATTGCCTTGTCATACCTGGACGTAAGCCTGAAGACCTTTTTCGCAAGTTCAAGCCGCGTCCTGTAACTGAGGCCTCCCTTAAGCTCTTTCATCTCCTTAATAATGCTGCCATAGTCGTTAAAGTCTGTCACTACCGCAACGTCCTTAAAATTTTTTGAGGCGGAGCGAAGCATTGTGGGCCCGCCTATATCTATATTTTCTATCGCCTCTGCAAAGGTGACGTCAGGCCTTGCCACAGTCTCTTCAAAGGGATAAAGATTTACAACAACCAGGTCTATCAGCTCTATGCCGTATTCTTTTATGTCCTCCATATCCTTCGGGTGGTCCCTCCTTGAAAGAAGGCCGCCGTGAATTTTCGGATGCAGCGTTTTAAGCCTGCCGTCAAGCATCTCAGGAAATCCCGTGTAATCGGAGACGTCTTTCACTGCAACTCCCGCATCCCGCAATGCCTTTGCGGTTCCTCCTGTTGACAGTATCTCAACACCCAATGAATGAAGCGACTTTGCAAATTCAGCCAGCCCTTTTTTGTTTGATACGCTTACAACTGCCCTTTTTATCTTCGGCATTTAACCCCTCCAGCTTTAAAATCAAATTTTTTGAATTTTTCATTTTGCATTTTGAATTCTCTTGATATATCCATCATCCATAAGACTTGTGTGCCTGCTGTCCCCTATTATCACATGGTCCAAAACCTTTATGCCTACAATTTCGCCTGTCTGCACAAGCCTCTCGGTTATTGCTATGTCCTCACGGCTTGGCGCAGGGTCTCCGCTGGGATGATTATGAATAAAGATAACAGACGCCGCTGATTCCTTTATTGCATTCTTAAACGCCTCTCTCGGATGTATGAGAGAATTTGTAAGTGTGCCCTCAGAAATTCTACAGTCTCTGAATATTCTGTTTTTTGCATCAAGCATAGCGCAAAAAAGGACTTCCTTTTTAAGGTCTCTGACCCTGGGGTAATAATAAGAATACACATCCCGGCTTGAAGAAAACACAGGGCCTTTAACATCACGTTCCATAAAAAGCCTTCTGCCCAATTCAAATGCAGCCTTAATCTGCGCCGCTTTTGCATTGCCGACGCCTTTAAAGGAAGCGAGTTCTTTTATTGATGCGCTTTCCATGTTTTTCATGCTCTTAAAAGAATCAATCATCTCCATTGCCAGGTCTATTGCGCTCTTTCCGCCGCCTCCTGTCCTGAGTATAATAGCGAGAAGCTGGGCGCTGGACATGTTAGACGCCCCCGTGCTGAGAAGCCTTTCTCTCGGCCTTTCTTCTTCGGGCCAGTCCTTTATGCTCTTGTATGACATAAGATTGAGGATTCTAACATCTTCGCATCTATTTTTCCAGCACGCCAAAAAACTTTGTCAAGGCAAAGTAGAAATGTCCGGTTTTCGGCAAAGTAGAAATGACTTGTTTCATCTGTCATTCCGAGCGTAGCGAGGAATGACAATTTTCTATATCGGGGTTTTGGAAAACCTATAAGCGTCTGTCCCTGCTATTTCTTTGCGGCTTTAATTGAGACAACATCATACTTGGGAATGCACAGTTTGCCTTCAGACTTCTGCGTACAATAGCTGTCTCCCTCTTCAAAATAATTGCTCCAGAAAAGTTTTCTGCCGCTTTTCAGTGTGATGGCAATATCGCGCGGAGACTCGTCCTGAATAACCGAGTTGTCCGGAGGATTTCCGAATTGCTTCTGGTATATATTTTTTATCTTGGCAATAACATCAAGCGCATAAGGGGGAATCTTGTCTTTATAAGACGGGAACATAAACACGCCGGCTATTATAGAAACAGCAAGCGCCAAAAAAAATATGCAGCTGCAGCCGCCCCGAGCGGCTCGGGGCATTGAGGCCCTGACAGGTTTAGGAGGCTTTTCCTTCTTCTTTGGTTTTTCAGGCGATTCCTTAATAGGTCTTATAAGTCCTATAGGACTTATGGGTTCTTCTTTTGGCCCTGCCAGTTCCTTCCCAAGTTTTAGAGAAGCAAGCCTTTCAGCCATGCGCTCGGATTCAATTTCACTTTTAAACAAATCATTCATATACTGCTTAAGAGCCAACGCAGGGTCGCCTGATGGGAGTTTAAACGCAGCGCCCCAGAGGTCTAATTCCATATCAGAGGCATTTTGATAACGCTCTGACGCCTCCCTTGCCAGCGCTTTTAAAACCTTTGCCTCAAGGTTAGAAGGCATGTCCCTATTGATAGAGGAAGGCAGCGGTTCAACCTTTGCCTTTCTGACCAGCTCAAGGGCGCCTACCTCCGAATCTCCCTGAAAGAGCTTTCTGCCTGTAAGCATTTCATAAAGCACAATGCCGAGCGAAAATATGTCTGACCTGTGGTCCACAGACTTTCCCCACGCCTGCTCAGGAGACATATAAGAGAGTTTTCCCTTAAGCATTCCTGTTGTAGTTTTTGAATGGGCGCTGGCCTTTGCAATCCCAAAATCTACAACCTTGACCTCACCCTCGTAAGATATGAGAATATTCTGAGGACTTATATCCCTGTGTGTGATATTAAGGTCATGGCCTGCGCTGTCTTTCTGTTTGTGCGCATAACCAAGGGCTGCGGCAACTTCCTTTGCTATGAATAATGCAATTGAGACAGGCAGCAGCTTCTTTTTCTCTTTCACTTTTCCAAGTATTGCCTTAAGGTCTTTTCCCCTTACATATTCCATTGCAATAAAATAACTCTGCTCTATCTTTCCGAAGTCATATATCTGAGCGATATTTTTATGCGTGAGATTCCCGATAAGTTTTGCCTCGGATATGAACATATTAATAAATTCCTCGTCAGATGAAAGGTGGGGCAGAATTCTCTTTACAGCCAATACCTGTTCAAAGCCTTCAATGCCTATCTTCTTTGCCTTGAACAGCTCGGCCATGCCGCCGGTGGCGACCTTTTTAAGCAATATGTATTGGCCGAATTTTTCCATAGATAATTCAGCGAACTGTTGCAGGCGTTGAGAAAAAGGCCTTGCAGGCCTGATAAATCCCTTCTTCATCAATCCCGTATTTTTTCCTCAGTATAGCCTGTGAGCCCTGCTCTACAAATTCATCAGGTATGCCGAGGATTTTAATTTTTATATCAGGAATATCCATGCTGTTCAGATATTCAAGGACTGCGCTTCCGAAACCTCCGGCAATCATGTTCTCTTCAATTGTAATTATCCTTTTGGTCTTTGACGCCATTTTCAGGATGAGTTCCTTATCAAGGGGTTTTATGAATCTTGCATTTATTACTGACGCCTTTATCCCCTCTTTTTCAAGCCTCTCTGCCGCACCAAGCGCAGGATAGACAACATTGCCTATGGCTATCAATGTTAGGTCAAAGCCCTCTTTTAAAATTTCTGCCTTACCAATATCAATCTCTAACCCCTGACCCCTAACCCCTGACCCCTGACTTACTTTCCCACGCGGGTATCTTATTGCCGAGGGCCCGTTGTGTTTTAAAGCGAGTTCAAGCATGGCTTTGAGTTCCAAATCATCCTTTGGCGCCATGACAGTAAGATTAGGGATGTGCCTTAAATAAGAAATGTCAAAGACTCCCTGATGTGTCGGGCCGTCCTCGCCGACTATGCCCGCCCTGTCAATTGCAAAGACAACAGGCAGCTTCTGGAGGCAGACGTCATGGATTATCTCATCATAGCCCCGCTGAAGAAAAGTGGAATATATCGCAACAACAGGCCTCAGACCCTGAGCTGCAATGCCGGCCGCAAATGTTACTGCGTGAGGCTCTGCTATGCCGACGTCATAAAACCTATCAGGAAATCTTTTTTCAAAACATTCCAGCCCTGTGCCCTCTCTCATTGCCGCCGAGATGGCAATAAGCCGCTCATCCTCTGCGGCAAGCTCTGTGAGCGCCCTGCCGAATATTGCACTATATGAAACGGCAGCGGCGTCGCTTAGAGAAGAGCCGGTTTCTATTTCAAAGGGTCCTACCCCGTGAAATATGCAGGGGTTTTTTTCAGAGAACTCATAGCCCTTGCCTTTTTTGGTAATGACATGGACTAAAGTGGGCTCTGTTGAGTTTTTAATATTTCCGAAGGTCTCTATCAACAGTTTAATGTCATGTCCGTCTATGGGACCTACATAGTTAATCCCGAGTTCTTCAAACAATATTCCCGGCAGGAAAAGTCCTTTCAGAGTTTCTTCTGCCTTCTGCGCAATCTTTGTAACGGGCGTTCCAAGTTTTGGGATGCCTTCAAGGAACGCTCTCGTTTGCTTTTTAAATCGCTGATAGAGGTCTCCTGTAAGTATCCTGTTTAGATATGCAGCTAATGCGCCTACGTTTTTTGAGATTGACATCTCATTGTCGTTCAGCACTACAATGAGGTCTTTTTTTAGCTGTCCGGCGTGATTCAGCCCTTCAAAGGCAAGTCCGGAAGTCATTGCGCCGTCGCCTATAACAGCCAGCACTTTACCCGGAATTTTGAATTTTGAATTTTGAATTTTGAATTTTTTAATTAAGTCCCTGGCCTCTATGATTCCGAGGGCTGCTGATATTGAGGTTGAGCTGTGCCCTGTGCCGAAGGCGTCGTGAACGCTCTCGTCTATCTTGGGAAACCCTGAGATGCCTTTATACTTTCTGATAGTTTCAAATTTTTCATATCTCCCTGTGATAAGTTTATGCGTGTAAGACTGGTGCCCTACATCCCATACAATCTTGTCAACAGGCGAATTGAATACATAATGAAGAGCCAGCGTCAGCTCTACAGTTCCGAGGTTTGATGCAAGATGTCCGCCGTTAATTGATACGCGCTCTATTATTATCTCTCTCAGTTCTTCAGCAAGGTCTTTTAACTCTGCAGGAGACAGGGACTTGACGTCGGCAGGTGATTTTATGTTTTCTATAGGCATTGATTAACAGTTATCCTTTATTTGCAATTATATTATTAGCTCTTTCTTTCAAGAAAATACCTCGCAATTTCCCTCAATGGCTCTGCCTTGCCTGAAAAATCCTTAATTGCAAAGACTGCCTCTGCTATCAGTTCTTCAGCCTTTTCCCTGGAAGATTCAAGGCCGTATATTGATGGATAAGTCATCTTCTTTTTTCTTGCATCAGAGCCTGTGGTCTTGCCGAGTTCATCCGTGCTGCCCTCTATATCAAGTATATCATCTATCACCTGAAAGGCAAGGCCGATGTTCTCTCCATACCTTGTGATTGCATTAAGGGAAGGCTTGCCGCAATTTGCAAGGATTGCCCCTGCCCTTAAAGAGCCGGATATAAGCGCTCCTGTTTTATGCCTGTGAATAAAAGAAAGCGTCTCTTTGTCCGGCTCTGCATTCTCCGAGAGAAGGTCCTGCGCCTGGCCCCCTACCATTCCATTAATGCCTGCTGTGAAGGCGAGCTCTTTAATGGCCCTTATTAATGCCGTGTTTTTGATGTTTCTGTTTGAGAGCGAATTCGCCATCATATAAAACGCCTCTGTAAGAAGGCCGTCTCCTGCAAGGATTGCCATTCCTTCACCAAATACCTTGTGGTTTGTCGGCTTGCCTCGCCTTAAATCATCATTGTCCATGGCAGGAAGGTCATCGTGTATCAATGAATATGTGTGGATGAGTTCTATTGAAGATGCAAAGGCAAGTATGTCTTCGGAATCCCCGTCGCATGCCTCATGCGCTGCAAGGCAGAGTATCGGCCGGATTCTTTTTCCGCCCGCAGACAGGGAATAAGTGATGGAGTCTTTTAAGACCGGCGGAATAAAATTCGGAGAAAAGTATTCTTTAAGAAATAAATCTATAAGCTCCTTTTTCTCTTTGAGATAGGCCTTTATGTCCCCTGTCCAGTCAAGTATTGGCATGCTAACTCTTTTTTAATCTATAATCCCTGTGGTCTAAACAGGCATCATAAGTTACGCGGTCAATCTTTATCCAATCGGTCTTGTCTATGCCGCGTTTGTTTTTAGTAGTCGGGCTGAGCCGCGAAAAGATTTGAATGCCCATTCTTCCCATCTGTGCAAGTTTTGATTTCCAGAAGTGATGCCAGAACCCATCATCTTGTTCATCTGGCATGCCCGTGTAAAAGTGAACCTCTTTTTGCGCCCACCCTTGCGCCTTACAAATTTTTTGAGCAAGGCAAAGAGGTTCATAATCGGGATAAACGTAACCAAAAGCTTCCTTGACAGCGTAGAAAAGGTTTTGACCGTCTATGAAGACCATAGCACGTGGTGATGTCGGTACTACAGCCATGCACTACCTCTGAAAATAATAACCCCGCCCAAGGCCTTACGGCGTGTTGGACGGGGAGCAGATAACTTCAGTGACTTTCTATGATTAGAATAGCGCATACAATTTTTACTTGTCAAGGCTTATTTTCAGCCAAAAATTAACCATTTCATTCCCATTCAATCGTGCTTGGAGGTTTTGAGCTTATGTCATAGACCACGCGGTTTACGCCTTTGACTTCATTAATTATCCTGTTAGATATCCTTCCCATCACTTCATAGGGCATCTGCGCCCAGTCAGCGGTCATCCCGTCAACGCTTGTAACAGCCCGGACAGCAATAACATTATCATACGTCCTTTCATCTCCCATTACGCCGACGCTCTTTACCGGGAGGAGCACTGCAAATGCCTGCCAGATTTTATTATAAAGTCCCCCTTTTTTTATCTCATCCA